>NZ_JAMHGA010000002.1 GCF_023660105.1 Desulfovibrio aminophilus
TTCTGAGGGTTCCTTTTCCGATACCATTTTAAACCGGCCCCCCGCCGCGGGGGGGGGCCTTTTGGTTTGCGGGGGGGGGGTAACGGGGGGGGGGCCGCGGGGGGGTGGGGCGGGCGCCCCCGCTTCGAGGAGTCCGGCTCCGGCCGCGCGCCTGGTCGAAGCGCGCGGCCGGGACGAGGCGAGGAGTGTCCCGTCCTTTTGAATTTGATAATCGATTTCATAGAGGCATGTCAACCGTTGGCGCATAATAAATTTATGTTGACCGTCAACAACCAATTTGATAATGAAAATCAAAATCAATAAAGTCGGAGCTGAGCATGAACCGTAGAAACATCTGGGAACATCTCGACTTCCAGTGTCCCATCGTGGGCACCTGTCTGACCACGGCCGAACTGCGCCGCATCGCCGTCCGCGCCGGTCTGGAGATCGCGGATGGGGCCACGGACTTCGAGCTGCATTCGCTTTTCGTGGGGCTCAGCAAGCGGCCCGAACGCCCGGCCCGGGCCGTGCAGAAGCACCTGGACCGCAAGTACCGGCGCGTTTTGCGCCGCTTCCTCCAGACCCCGGGGGAAGGGATCTGGGACCTCTGGCGCGAGCACGCCGACCGGGGCGACATCGCCGGGCCCTTCTGGGCCGTCATGTCCCATCCCGACGTGCCTGAGTACCATGTGCGGAGAATCTACGGCGAGGTGCACATGCTCTCGCACGTCCAGGGCGCGGCCAACCGGGCCGACCTGAAGCGGCTGAACGAGCTGGAGGCGCGCAACGCCGAACTGACCGAGACCCTGGCCGAGCGCAAGGGTGTGCTGCGCAAGTCCGTGGCCGTCTGGAAGGAGCGCAACGCGGCCCTGGAGCGCGATCTGGCCCGGGAGCGGTCCCGCCGCGAGGCCGTGGAGCGTGACCGGCTCTCCCTGCGCGAACTGCTGGAGGGCAAGGCCGTGGAGCTTCTCAGCCGCGAGCGCGAGGACCTGCGGCGTCAGGCCGAGGACTTGGCCCGGAGGCTGGAGGCGGCCGAGGCGCGGATCGCGGCCCAGGCGACCCTGCTGGAGCGCGGCGGCCGCGAATTGTCCGAGGCGCACGCGCGGCTCGACGGCCGCGAGCAGGAGGTGGCGGCCCTGGAGGCCTCCTTGGCGGTGGCCCTGGAGGAGGGGCCGGCCTGCGGGGGGGCCTGCGGCCACCCGGAGCGCTGCCCCTGTCCCCGGCTGCGCGGCAAGCGCGTGCTCTACGTGGGCGGCCGCAGCGGGCTGCGTGGGCACTACCAGATGCTGGCCGAGCGCCTGGGCTGCGAACTCCTGCATCATGACGGCGGGCTGGAGCAGTCGCCGCACCGGCTTCAGCAGCAGCTGGCCGGGGCCGACGCCGTGATCTGCCCGGTGGACTGCGTGAGCCACGAGGCCTGCGCCGCGGTCAAGAAGATGTGCAAGCACTGCCTCAAACCCGTTCTTTTCGCCCGCTCCTCGGGACTGTCGAGCCTGGCGGCCTCGCTTACCGAGCTGGACCGGGTGAGCCAGTAGTCCGGCCCAGAGACGAAAAAGGCCCCCGCCGAAGCGGGGGCCTTTCATTTTCGGGCCGGGCTACTTGCCGAACGGACACTTGGGGAAGGTGCAGGACTTGCAGCCCAGGCAGAAGCCGCCCTCGGCCATGAGCGCCAGGTCGCGGCGGGTCAGGGCCTGCCCGGCCAGCAGGCGGGGCAGGATGAGGTCCAGGCTGGTGGTCTTGTAGAACAGGGCGCAGGCCGGGACGCCCAGGACCTGGGCCTGGCCGATGCGGCCCACCAGGGTCATGGCCCCGGGCAGGATGGGCGCGCCGTAGAGGAAGTCCGTGAGCCCGGCGTCGATGAGCCCGTGGCGGGTCACGTCGCCCGGGTCCACGGAGAGTCCGGCCGTGGTGATCACCAGGTCGGCCCCGGCGGCGAGCATCTGGCGCACGCTGTCCGCGATGCGCGCCCGGTCGTCGGGCACGATGTCCACGCTGACCACCTCCGAGCCCAGGGCTTCCACCTTGCTCTTGACGATCGGCGCGAACCTGTCCTCGATGAGCCCCTGGAAGACCTCCGTGCCCGTGACGAGCACGCCCACCCGAGCGCGGCGCAGGGGCAGGACCGAGAGGAGCGGGCCGCCGTCCAGGGCCGACAGGGCCTGCTCGAAGCGGTCGCGGGCCAGGTACAACGGAATGGCCCGGCAGGCGGCCAGACGCTTTCCCTCTTCCACCAGGATGTCGCCCTGGCGCGTGGCGCACATGACGCCCTGGACCATGTTGAAGGCCAGCAGGCGCTCGCGGTCCAGGACCAGCAGGCCGGAGCGGGCGGCCGTGAAGTTGATCTTGCCCTCGCGGGGCTCTGGGTCGTGCAGCACGCCGGGGCCGGTGACGGCCTTGGCGAAGGCCAGGGCGGCCTCGTTTTCATGCACCCAGTGTCCATCCTCGGGCGCTTCGGATTCCAGGTAGACCTCGAAGCGGCCCATGCGCTGGAGCTCGCAGAGGTCCCCGGCCTCCAGGGCCTGTCCGGCCTGGACCAGCGGGTCCTTGGCCCGGCCGGGCACGATGCGGGTCATGTCATGCAGGGCCTTGCGGCCCAGGGCCTGGTCCACGGGCACGGCGCGCAGCCGGGGGCCCTCCGAGGGGGCGCTCTCGGACTCGCCCCGCCGCAGGTAGGGGGCCTCGCCCTGGCAGCCGCGGCAGGCTCCGCCGTCGCGGGCGGGATAGGCCTCGCCGCAGATGGGGCAGACCGCGATGTCGCCCATGTGGGCCTTGCGCCGGGCGCGTTCCGGCACGAGCACCTCCTCGACGGTGCAGATGCTCGGCCCGGCGCGCTCGATCTCGTCGAAGAGGCGGTCGGTGTCCTGTTCCTTCTTGGGCTTGAGCTTGAGGTACCAGCCCTTGATCTCCGGCCACATCCCGACCTTGGCCGGGTCCAGGGCCACGCGCACTCCCTCGCCGGTGAACTTGTCGTAGAGGGTCACGGCGTAGCGGCCGAGATTGACGACCTTCATCCAGCCGTTGCCCGTGCTGCAGAGGGTCAGCATCTGCACCGCGTCGGGCAGGCATTTCTGGGACTCCACCAGGGCCTCGAAGAGGGCGCCCTCGGGGATGCGGGACTTGGCCAGGGCCACCATGTAGCCGCCGATGAGCAGGCCCGGGGCCGGATAGCCGTGGAAGTCGGCGGCTCTCTGCTTGAATTCCTGGAACGTGTAAGGCCCGATGTTCATGTGCTCCTCCCGGGGCGGAATACGGCGCGACCGCCCGCCCCTCTGGGACGGACGGCCGCGCCTGAGGTGGGGAGAGAAACGCCGATTATTTGGACACTGCCACGAAATGCTCCTGCATGGCAATGCCGCCGCCGCCTTTGTCCCATTTCTCGATGCCTTTCGGCATGAGTTCGTTGTCCGCCACGCCCCTGCCCCGGGCGCGGCTCTCCACCGGCAGGGTGTGGCCGAAGCCGTGGACCATGAAGACCGCCTCGGGATGGATGAAGTCCGTGACGAAGGCCTTGATCCGGCCGGTGTGGCCGTTGGAGCTAACGTTCACGTACTCGCCGTCGGCGATGCCCAGCTCGCGGGCCGCGTCGCCGTGGATCCAGAGCAGGTTCTCGGGCATCTGCTCGAAGAGCAGGGGGTTGTTCACGGTGTGGCCCTGGGTGTGCACGCCGCAGCGGCCGAAGGTGATGCGGAAGCGGCCCTTGGGCGGGCGCTCCGGCGAGGCGTAGGGCGCGAGCCAGGGGATGCCGGACTTGGCCAGCCGGGAGGAGACGATCTCGATCTTGCCGGACTCGGTCTTGAACTTGAGCTGGTCCAGCGAGCGGTAGAGGGGCTCGGAGGCCAGGGACACGGAGCCGTTCTTTTCGAAGTCGGCGATGGTCAGGCCGGTGTCCTGCAACTGGAAGTTCCAGATGTCCTCGATCGTGTCGAAGGCCAGTTGCTCGATGCCCATGCGTTTGGCCAGGCCGCAGTAGATCTCCCACACCGACTTGGTGTCGTAGAGCGGTTCGCAGGCGCGCTTGCGCACGAAGAACGAGGGCTTGAGGCCGTTCTTCGTGGCGATGGTGTCCTCGCGCTCCAGGTAGGTGGAGATGGGCAGAACCACGTCCGCGTACCAGGCCGTGTCGGACCAGGAGAAGGTCACGGCCACGAGCAGTTCCAGCTTGTCCAGGATCTTCTTCACGTCCGCCGTGTCGGGGAAGGCCATGAGCGGGTCGTGGCGCTGGGCGATGTAGGCCCGGATCGGGTAGGGCTCGCCCGTGACGATGGCCTGGTAGGCCAGGTGCACGAGCCCCGGCCCGGCGTCGTAGTGCGTGCGGCCGGGCATCCAGCCCACGCCGTCGGCGCGCTTTTCGGCGGGCTTGGGAAAGAGGTCCATGAGGCTCTTGAGACCCTTTTTCCCGAAGTCGTCGGGCTTGGCCGTGAGCGGCAGGCCGCCCTTGGCCCCCACCGCGCCGAGCAGGGCGTTGATGATGTAGGCCGTGCGGCAGACGTAGAAGGAGTCGGAGTAGCGGGCGGCCATCCAGCCCGGGTGCCAGATCACGGCGGGCGCGGCGGCGGCCAGCTGGCGGGCCAGGTCGCGGATGCGCTCGGCCGGGATGCCGGTTTCGGCCTCGGCCCATTCCGGGGTGTGCTCGGCGGTGAAGGCCTTCAGCTCGTCCAGGCCGCTGATCCACATCTCGGCGAATGTCTTGTCGTAGAGGTTCTCGGCCAGGAGCACGTGGATCACGGCCAGGTTCAGGGCGTAGTCCGTGCCCGGGCGGATGAGGTAGAAGTTGTCGGCCTTGCCCGCCGGGACGTTGGCCCGCACGTCGATGACCGAGAGCTTGCAGCCCGCGCCCATGCCGTCCAGGGCGTTGTTCGCCTCGGCCACGTTGATGGCCTCGAAGATGTTCCGGGTCTGGAGCACGAGGTGCTTGCAGTTCTTGTAGTCGTAGACCACGTCCTTGCGGCCGAAGCCGAACACCGAAAGGGCGGCGTTCATGACGTTGCGGGCGCAGGCCGAGTCGTGGTTGCAGTAGTTGGGCGTGCCGATGGCCCGCAGGAAGGCGCGGTACACGTCGCGGAACGGGCCGCCCCGGTCGGAGAGGAGCACGGAGCGGTCGCCGTGCTTGGCCCGGATTTCATTGAGCCGCTCGGCCACGTGGTCCAGCGCCTCGTCCCAGCTCACGCGCCGCCAGCGGCCCTCGCCGCGCGCGCCCTCGCGGATCATGGGATACTGGGGCCGCTCGGGGTCCTCGTAGAGGGCGATGCCGGCCGCGCCGCGCGCGCAGAGCGCGCCCTTGAGCGACTGGGCGCCCTGCAGGCGGACCGGGCGGCCGTCCTCCACCTCGGCCTGGATCGGGCAGCGCACCGAGCACATGCCGCAGACGCTGTTCACCGTGGTCTTGGTCATGAAAAAAACCTCCTCGGAAAAGTCGTCGTCCGGGCCCGAAGGCCCGTTGGATACTGTCACGCTATTATCATTTTTAGGGCACCTGGAGCGGATTGGGCAAGGAAAATCGAGAATGTGAAAAAAGAAACAATTCTTCGGGAAAAGTCGGGGGTCGCGGGGCCGGTTTCGGGCGAACCAATGGGAATTTGCGAACAAATTGAAAATTCATTGACACAAAGTCGCCGGTTGTGGTTCCAATGGACTAGTGCCCCAGGGGTTGGGGCGCGGTATCGCCACTCTCACGGGATGGGGCGGGCCGGTTGAACCGGACCCGGCAAGGAGCGTTCATGAGCATCTACAAGATCAAGCTGGACAAGAAGCGCTGCATCGCCTGCCAGGCCTGCGAGGTGCACTGCAAGGTGAAGAACCACGTGCCCGCGGGCATCCAGCTCAACCACATCTTCGTGGAGGGGCCCAAGCCGCGCAAGGACGGCCGCCCGGAGTACGCCGCCAAGTACCAGCCCTGCCACATGTGCAAGGAGCCCAAGTGCGTGCCCGCGTGCCCCACCGGGGCCATGACCATGCGCGAGTCCGACGGCCTGGTCTACGTGCGCGCCGAGCTGTGCGACGGCTGCAAGTCCTGCGTCGAGGCCTGTCCCTGGAGCGTGCCGGTGTTCAACGAGCTGACCGGCAAGATCATGAAGTGCGACTACTGCATGGACCGCATCGAGGAGGGCCTTGAACCGGCGTGCGTCACCGGCTGCACGGCCAAGGCCCTGAGCTTCACGCGGGCCTGATTCGTGGGATGAACGCCGCGCGCTCCGGCGGGGAGGCGCGGCGGGAGAAATTTGCAACGGTAGAAAGAGTGAGGAGGATCATCGTGTTGCACTCGAGAAAAACGCTGTTCATCGTGGCCCTGATCGTCATGGTCGGGGCCTGTCTGTGGTTCCAGCCCGCCTGGGCCGACAAGCTCGGCGACGCCATCGCCAGCGCCCCGCAGGGCCCCGACGCCGGCCAGATCGATCCCAGCAAGCCGGCCGGCTTCCTGGGCATTCCCGGCGCTCCGAGCGTGAACCTCATCCTGGCCTTCGTCTGGGCCGTGTGGGTGGGCTGGATCTTCTCCACCGTGGGCGCGTTCGGCGGCGTCATGGCCGGCGTGGGCCACATGAGCGTGTTCGGTCTGGGCGCCTACGCCAAGACCTTCAAGACCAGCGCCCCGACGCTGAACAAGCTGGCCACCGACTCCATCCGCGCCTCCAACCAGTTCCTGGTCGGCACCTCGGCGCTCATCTCCTCCTTCAACTACTGGAAGATGGGCCGCCTGGTCCTGCCCCTGGCCGTGGCGTTGGGCGCGGGCTCGCTGCTGGGCGCCTGGGGCTCGGCCACGCTGTCCGCGGGCAAGATCTCCTTCTCCGCCTACCAGGGCTGGTTCGGCCTCTTCGTCCTGGTCCTCGGCTGCTACCTCTTCTGGGAGACCTCCGGCGCGGGACAGGCCAGCAAGAAGAAGGCCAAGGCCGCGGCCAAGGCCTTCGAGGAGTCGGTCAAGAAGCAGAAGGCCGGCGAGCAGGTGGACACCAAGGCCATGGGCGTGAAGACCACCAAGGTTTCGCTGACCCGCTGCGAGTTCACCTTCTACGGCGTCGAGTTCGCCTTCAACCCGCTGATCCCCCTGCTGGGCGGCATCGCCATCGCGGCCGTGGCGGCCTTCCTGGGCGTGGGCGGCGGCTTCCTGCTGGTGCCCTTCCTGACCAGCGTGGCCCAGCTGCCCATGTACCTGGCCGCGGGCACCTCGGCCCTGGCCGTGCTCATCTCCATGATCACGAGCATCGCCACCCTGATGACCAAGGGCACCCCGGTGGACTGGAGCCTCATCGGCCTTGAGCTGGTGGGCATCGTCGTGGGCTCGGTCATCGGCCCGCGCACCTCCAAGTACTTCTCCGACCTCTGGCTCAAGCGCCTGTTCATCGTGCTTTCGCTTTACGTCGGCATCGACTATGTGTTGAGGGGCTTCTTCAACTACCGCATCTTCGGCTAGCCGGCGGCGCCACCTTGCAACCAAGGGGCTCCGGGCAAGCGGCCCGGGGCCCCTTTTGCGTGAGACATGAACGGACTGCGCGACCTGCTCCTGGTTCTGGACCCCTGGCTCATCCAGCCCTTCCGCTGGCTGGACGCGCCGATGCCCGCGTTCCTCCTGGGCCTCTTCGCGCTTTCCCTGGTCTGCGTGTTCCTGGGCGACATCGCGTCCCTGGGCGTCCTGCGGCTGAACCGCAAGGTCTTCGGCGGCTACATCAAGGACATGGTCCACCACCACGAGCTCTCCATCACGGCGGCCAAGACCGGCAGCAAGGAGAACTTCAAGGCCGTCAACCGCCAGGCCCACGACGCCTTCGGCAAGTACTTCTTCAGCCAGGCCGCCGTGTTCACCTCCAGCATCTGGCCCGTGCCCTTCGCCCTGGCCTGGCTGGACATGCGTTTCCAGGGCGTGCTCATCAAGCTTCCCCTGGTGGATTTCGAGGCCAACTACGTCTTTTTCTTCCTCCCCCTGTACATCCTGGCGCGGTTTCTCTATTCTCGGACGATCGGCCGCATTCCCTGGTATCTCCGGGTGCGGGCCGCCGCCATCCTGGACCTCGGCGGGGAGGCCGGGCGTTCCGCCTCGGGGGAAGGCGGCCGGGAAGGGGACTGAAGGAGCCGTCGCATGCGCAAGGAGTACTGGGCCGTCGGCTTGGCCGCGCTGGCGCTGCTGATCCTGGCCGTGGGCTGGGACCGCGAGGAGCCCGCGACCCGCGTGGACCTCTCCCGGCGCGTGGACATCACGCTCAAGACCCAGACCGAGGCCATCACCTACGCCTATCTGCCCCAGTACTCCCACAGCATCTCCTTCGAACGCCACCGGCTCCTGGTGGAATATCTCTCCCGCGTCACGGGCTACCCCTTCCGCCAGGTCTTCCCGGACACCTTCGACGAACACGTGAAGATGGTCGAGCGCGGCGAAATCGACATCTCCTTCTCCAATCCCTTCATCTACATCCGTCTGGCCCGGGCCGGGGCGCGCGCCTTCGCCCGCATCGTGGAGGAATCCGGCAGGCCGGACTTCTACAGCCAGATCATCTGCCGCAAGGACAACCGCGCCATCCACACCCTGGAGGACTGCCGGGGCAAGCGTTGGATCGCCGTGGACCCCAGCTCGGCCGGGGGCTTCGTTTTCGCCCTGGACTATTTCCAGAGCCACGGCATCAAACGCGGCGACTTCACCGAGATCGCCTTCGCCCCCGGGCCCGGCGGCAAGCAGGAGAAGGTCGTGCTGGCGGTCTACGCGGGCAAGTACGACATCGGCTCGGTGCGCAACGGCACCCTGGAGCTGGTCAAGAACAAGGTGGACCTGGACGCCATCCGCGTCCTGGCCGAGAGCCGCCCCTATCCCGGCTGGGTCTACGCCGTCCGGCGCGGATTCGACCCGAATAAGCTGGAAGCCATCCGCGAGGCCATGCTGCGCCTGGACGCGGGCGGCCCCGAAGCGGCGGCCATCCTGGAGGCGGCGCATTTCAAGGGCATCATCCCGGCCACGGACGCGGACTACGACCCCATCCGCAGCCTGGCCGGACGCATCTCGCAGGAGTAGCCGGATGCACGCCCTGCAGCGCCTGAAGTTCAGCACCAAGATCAACCTCGGCACCACCGGGATCGTGCTCTTCCTGAGCCTGGTCATGGGCGCGCCCGTGGCCCGGGTGGCCTCCCAGGCCCTGGTGGACGAGGTCAAGATGCGCGGCCGCGTGCTGGCCGAGAGCCTCTCCGTGCGTTCGGCCGATCCGGTCCTGGCCCAGGACTTCCTGCGGCTCAAGAACCTCGTGGACGATCTGCGCGGGGTGAGCGGGGACATCGAGTACGCCTTCATCCTGGACAAGGCGGGCGGCGTCCTGGCCCACAGCTATCCCAAGGGCTTTCCCGTGGACCTCATCACCGCCAACGCCCCCGGACCGGGCGGGGCGTTGTCCGTGCGCCTGCTGGACAGCGGGGACGAGCGCATCTACGACTTCGCCGTGCCCGTGCGCGTGGCCGGGGAGTCCTTCGGCACGGCCCGGGTAGGCCTGTCCTGGAGCCGGGCGCGGGCCCCGGTGGAGCGCCTGGGCGGGATCATCCTGGGGCTGGCCGGAGGCGGGCTGTTCGTCTCGGTGGTGCTCTCGACCATCTTCGCCCGCCAGGTGACCCGGCGCTTGAACGTCCTGCGCACCCACGCCGCCGAGATGGTCACCGGCAACCTGGACATGCAGGCGGGCGGGGAACTGGCCCGCAACTGCTGGGACATCATGGACTGCGACCGCAAGGAGTGCCCGGCCTACGGGGACAAGCGGCGGCGCTGCTGGTACGTGGCCGGAACCCTCTGTCTGGAGTGCGACGGCGGGCCCTTCCCCCAGAAGCTGGAGTCCTGCCGGGAGTGCCCGGTGTATCTGACCAACGCGGGCGACGAGATCCAGGACCTCACCGAGACCTTCGACGCCATGGCCATGACGCTCAAGACCCACATCGCCGAGCTGCGCGAGGCCGAGAAGGTCCTCACCCGCCAGCAGCAGATCATGCGCACCATCCTGGACGTGACCCCGGACCTGGTCAGCCTGCTGGACGAACACCTCGTATACCAGGCCTGCAACCGGGCCTTCGCGGCCTCGGTCTCGCGCGAGGTGGACGAGGTGGTGGGCAAGACCGACGCCGACCTCTTCCCCGCCGAACTGGCGGCCGGGCGCACCGAGGCCAACCGCCGCGTCCTGGTCACGGGCGAGCGCTTCCAGACCGAGACCCGCCGCGAGGCCGGGCACGGCGAGCGCTGGTTCCACACCGTGCAGGTGCCGGTCTTCGACCGCGACGGCCGCATCGTGGGCGTGCTGCGCACGGCCCGCGACGTGACCCAGATCAAGGACTACCAGGACCAGCTCATCCAGGCCCAGAAGATGGAATCCCTGGGCAAGCTGGCCGGGGGCGTGGCCCACGAGATCAACACTCCCCTGGGGATCATCCTGGGCTATGCCCAGCTCCTCCAGGAGGACGTGCCCGAGGGCCAGGTGCGCGAGGACCTCGGCACCATCGAGCGCCAGGCCAAGGTCTGCCGCAAGATCGTGGCCGACCTGCTGGGCTTCTCGCGCCAGTCGCGCAGCGCCAAGCGGGACATGTGCCTGAACAACTCGGTCATGGAGACCGTGACCCTGGTGCGGCACTCCTTCGAACTGGACCGGGTGCGCATCGTCACGGACCTGGACGAGCGCATGCCGGTGCTCTACGGCGACCCGGACAAGCTGCGTCAGGTCTGGATGAACCTGCTGACCAACGCCCGCGACGCCATGCCGGGCGGGGGCATGGTTTTCGTCCGCACGAGACTGGACACCGGGGCCCAAAAGGTGACAGTCTGGGTGGCGGACACCGGCTCGGGCATCGAACCGGCCATCCTGGGGCGCATTTTCGATCCGTTCTTCAGCACCAAACCCGTGGGCAAGGGAACGGGCCTGGGACTGGCGGTGTCCTTCGGCATCATCAAGGAGCACGGGGGGGACATCTCGGCCCACAGCCCGGCGCCCGCGGATTTCGGACTGCCCCGGGGGGAGGCGGCCGGTGAACAGGGTGCGGGCTCGGTGTTCGAGGTGGCTCTTCCCCTGGATCACGGGGAGCGGGACGACGAGGCGGCGCCGGAGGATGGCGGCGCGGCGAAAAAGGAGTGAGTCATGGCCGACATCATCGTGCTGGACGATATTTCGGACGCGGGCGTCCTGGTCAAACGCATCCTTGAGCGCGGGGGACACAAGGTCACGTCCTTCACCGAGGAGGAGGACGCCCTGGCCTTCGTGCGCAAGAACAAGCCCGATTTGGCCATCCTGGACATGAAGCTGAAGAAGATGACCGGCGTGGAGGTGCTGGAGGAGATCCGCAAGCTCTCGCCCGGCACCAAGGCCATCATGCTTACCGGCTATCCCACGCTGGAGACGGCCCGCGAGGCCCTGCGCCTGGGAGCCAGCGAATACTGCGTGAAGCCCATCGACAAGGGCGAGCTGGAGGCCAAGGTGGCCGAAGTGCTGGCCGGATAGCGGCGGGCCGGCCATGTCGCTCATCACCCAGCTCTTCCGGCACTGGACCTACCAGGTCTTCGCTCCGGGCACCCTGCTGCGGGCCAAGTACAACGCCTTCAAGGATCTCCTGCGCTCCGACGACATCTGCCTGTCGCTCATCGCGGACCTGGAGGAGCTGGCCTACGGCCAGGACAAGGCCGACCAGGCCCGGGTGCTCTGGCTCTGCGAACGCCTCTCGGCGGCCGTGGAGCGGCTGGTGGGCAACCTCATGGCCATGAGCCCCACGCGCTACATGGGCCTTCCCGAGCACTTCAAGAAGATCGACTTCTACCTGCGCATGGCCCTGGACCGGCCCGGCGGGGACATCGCCCCGCCGTACCTGCTCTCCCTGGCCGAGGCCGCCGGACGTCAGGAACTGGCGGGCGGCAAGGCCGCCAACCTGGGCCGCGTGGCGGCGGAGACGGACCTGGCCGTGCCTCCGGGCTACGTGGTCAACACCAACGCCTTCCACTACTTCATCGAGGCCGCCGGGCTGCGGCGGCCCCTGGACCGCAGGCTGCGCCAGATCGTGCTCTCCCGGCCCGAGGACGTGCCGCGCCTGGCCGGGGAGCTCATGGAGGTCATCCTCGGGGCCGAGGTGCCCCAGACCCTGGCGGCCCAGATCCAGGCCGCGGCCGAGGAGCTTTCCCGGGGCGGGCGGCTCCTGGCCGTACGCAGCAGCGCCCGGGCCGAGGATTCCGAGCTGTCCTTCGCCGGGCAGTACGCCAGCGAGCTGCACGTGCGGCCCGACGACGCCGTGGAGTCCTACAAGCGGGTCCTGGCCGGGAAATACTGCTCCCGGGCCCTGGTCTACCGCATTTCCCACGGGCTTTCGGACGCCGAGACGGCCATGTCGGTCCTCATCCTGCCCATGGTCGAGCCCAAGGCCGCGGGCGTGCTCTACACCCTGGACCCCGAGGGCTGTCCGCTCTCCGGCGAACCCGAGGCCATGTCCCTGTTCGTGGTCCCCGGCCTGGGGGACAGCCTCGTGGACGGCAGCCGCACGCCGCGCCGCCTCCTGCTTTCGCGCCGCGAGCGTCCGAGAATCCTTGAGGAATGCAGCAACGCCGGGCCGGCGCCCCTGTCCGAGGCCTCGGTGGGCGAACTGCGCGAGGCGGGTCTGCGACTGGAGGCCCTGTTCGGACGACCCCAGGACGTGGAGTGGGCCGTGGACGCCGAGGACCGACTGTTCATCCTCCAGTCCCGGCCGTTCCACATGGACGCCCCGCGCCAGGAGGCGCGGCCCGCGTTCAAGGCCGAAGTGCTCGTCTCCGGCCTGACCCGGGCCTCCGGCGGGGTGGCCGCCGGAACGGTCCGGCGTCTGCGGACCGTGGGCGAACTGAGCTCCTTCCCGCCCGGGGCCGTGGCCGTGACCTCGACCCTGCCGCCGATCCTGGCCCAGTTCGCCGGGCGGCTGGCAGCCGTGGTGGCGGAAACCGGCTCGCGGGCCAGCCACCTGGCCTCCGTGGCCCGGGAGAACGGCATCCCCGTGCTCGTCGGGCCGGGAGTCTTCGAGGCCCTGGCCGAGGGCGCGGAGGTCACGGTGGACGCCGACGCAGGGACGGTCTACGCCGGACGGGTGGAGGAGCTGCTGCCGAAGGTCGGGGACGCCGGCGACCGCGTGGTGGACCCCCGCTTCGCGCGCATCCTGCCCCTGACGGCCAAGCTGAGCCTTACCGACCCCCAGGCCCCGGAGTTCAGCCCCGAGGGCTGCAAGTCCCTGCACGACCTGGTGCGCTTCTGCCACGAGAAGGGCGTGGCCGAGATGTTCAGCCTGGTGGGCAAGGGCGGCCGGGGGCTGGCCAGCTCGCGCAAGCTCAAGACCGAGCTGCCCCTGGTGCTCTATCTCCTCGACCTGGAGGACGGCCTGTTCGAGTCCGGCCGCTCCCGGGCCGAGGTTTTGCCCGAGGACATCAAGAGTCAGCCCATGTGGGCCTTCTGGTGGGGACTGGCCGACCGCGCCGTGGGCTGGGGCGACCTGGTGCACGTGGACTGGGAGGAGTTCGACCGCGTGAGCGCGGGCATCTTCTCCAAGGACTCCCGCCTGCTGGCCAGCTACGCCATCATCTCGGCGGACTACCTGCACTGCATGATCCGCTTCGGCTACCACTTCTCGGTCCTGGACTCGGTCTGCGGCCACGAGGCCAACGGCAACTACATCCAGTTCCGCTTCAAGGGCGGGGGCGGGACGCTGGAGCAGCGCCTGCTGCGCCTGGAGTTCCTCACCGGCGTGCTGACCCGCCTGGACTTCGAGTGCTCCACCCGGGGCGACATGCTGGACGCCAAGTACAGCCGCAAGCCCGAGAACGACACCCAGAAGCGTCTGGCGGCCCTGGGCTACCTTACGGCCGTGACCCGGCTCATGGACATGGGCCTCAAGGACCGGGAGCAGGTGGACGGGCTGGTGGACCAGCATCTGCGGCGCATCGAGCGGGGCCGCGGGTGAGCCCGCCCAAGGCGGCGGAAGGAATCACCTGGATCACGGACCGTCTGGCCGTGGGCGGCGCGCCCATGTCCTACGCCCAGCTCGACGCCCTGCGGGAGCAGGGCATCACCGCCATCCTCAACCTCTGCGGCGAGTTCTGCGACCTGCACGAGATCGAGGCCGGGTCCGGCTTCGAGGTCTACTACCTGCCCATCAGCGACGAGGAGGCCCCGGACCTCCAGACCCTGGAGAAGGCCCTGGAGTGGCTGGACGAGGCCCTCTACCTGGGCAAGAAGGTCTACATCCACTGCCGCCACGGCATCGGCCGCACGGGCACGGTGCTCAACGCCTATCTCCTGCGCCGGGGCCTGGGCCACAAGCTGGCCTGGCTCAAGCTGCGCAAGCTGCGCTCCAAGCCCTCGAACTTCGAACAGTGGTGGGCGGTGCGCAAGTACGGCCGCAAGGCCGGGCAGCTCACCGTGCGCGAGCCCTGCCTGGAGTACAAGAACCTCGTGGACCTGGGGCCGTTCCTGGCCGACTACGAGGCCCTGGTGTCCCGGGCCGAGGACCTCTTCGTCTACGAGAGCGGGGAGGGATCGCGCTGCGGCCGGGACCACGACCGCTGCTGCTCCATTCCGGTGCATCTCTCCCTGGTGGAGGCCGTGCACGTGCGGCGCAAGGTGGACGCCGCCACCACGAGCCAGACCCGGCAGCGGCTCATCGAGCGCGCCGTGGCCGCGGCCCGCAGCGAGCACGAGGCCCGGGCCGCCGTGCCGGGAGCAGGACCGGCGGAATTCTGCCTCTCGGCCTCGGGCGCGCTCTGCCCGCTGTCGGAAGAGGGGCGATGCCTCATCTTCGATTTCCGGCCCCTGCAGTGCCGGACCCACGAACTGGACGAGGAGACCAAGCAGGACCTCTGGCAGAACGTGCTCGAGCCGGTCCTGAAACAGTCCTCGGCCCAGCTCTTCTTCGCCCTGACTTCGCGTTTTCCCAAGACGGAGCCGCCGTCCTTCTCCCTGGCCGACGTGGTCTCGGGCAAGTACGTGCAGGACTTCTTCCACGCCCTGATGAAGGCGGGCAAGGGCTGAGTCAGCGCTTGGCGGCCTTGGCCTTCTGCTGTCCGGGATCGCCGCCGGCCTGTGCGGCCAGGGCCATGAGCTGGGCGTAGCTCTCCTCCAGGGGCTGGCGCTCGGCCACGCGCTGCTGGAGGAAGGCGTTGATGGGCTGGATGAGCCGCAGGGCGGTGTCGATTTCCGGGCTGGAGCCGCGCTGATAGGCCCCGATGTTGACCATGTCCTCCACGCGCTTGAAGGTGGCCAAGTACTTGAGGGCCACGCGTCCGGCGTCCTGGACCTCGGCCGGGGTGATGTCCGAGCGCAGACGGGACACGCTCTTGAGCACGTCGATGGCCGGGAAGTGGCCCTGGTCGGCCAGGTCGCGGGTGAGGACCACGTGGCCGTCGAGGATCGAGCGGGTGGAGTCCGCGATGGGTTCGGTGAAGTCGTCGCCGTCCACGAGCACGGTGTAGATGCCGGTGATGGAACCCGTGGCGCTTTTCCCCGCGCGCTCCAGGAGCTTGGGCAGGTGGGCGAAGACGCTCGGGGTGTAGCCGCCGCGCGTGGGCGGCTCTCCGGCCGCCAGTCCCACCTCGCGCCCGGCCATGGCGAAGCGCGTCACCGAGTCCATCATGAGCAGCACGTCCGCGCCCCTGTCGCGGAAGAACTCCGCGATGGCCGTGGCGGTGTAGGCCGCGCGCATGCGGATGAGCGGGCTCTTGTCCGAGGTGGCGATGACGAGCACGGAGCGGGCCAGACCCTCGGGGCCCAGGTCGCGCTCGATGAACTCCAGCACCTCGCGGCCGCGTTCGCCCACCAGGGCGATGACGTTCACGTCGGCCTTGGTGTAGCGGGCCATCATGCCGAGCAGGGTGCTCTTGCCCACGCCGGAACCGGCCATGATGCCCACGCGCTGGCCCTTGCCCAGCGTCAAAAGTCCGTTGATCGCCCGTACGCCCACGTCCAGGGGATCGAGGATGCGCGGCCGGGACATGGGGTTCGGCGGCTCGCCGAAGAGCGGGCGGAAGGATTCGGGCACGAAGGGCCCCAGGGAGTCCAGGGGCTCGCCGAAGGCGTCCACGGCGCGGCCCAGCAGGGCCTCGCCCACGGGCACGTGCGGCGGAACCGAGGAGTTGCGGATCAGACAGCCCGGGGCCACGCCGCGCAGGTCGCCGTAAGGCATGAACAGGCAGGAACCGCCCCGGAAGCCGACCACCTCGGCCGCGATGGCCTCATCGCCGCCGGTTTCCGGCAGGAGGTGGCAGACCGAGCCGAGCGGGGCCTTGATGCCCTGGCCCTCGGCGATGAGGCCGACGACCTTGGTGACCTTGCCGTAGGTCCGACAGGCGTCCAGTTCCTCGAACAGCGCGCAGCAGCCGCGCGGATCAAGCGCCGCCATCAGCCGCTCCGCCGTCCGTCCGGGCGGCCGCCCCGTCGTCCGCGTCGGAGGCGGCTCCGGCCAGGCGGTCCAGCACGGCCTGCACCTCGGCCCAACGCGCGTCCAGGGAATTGTCCACCATGCCCACGCGCGTTTCGAGCACCACGCCGCCCGAGGCGATGCCCGCGTCGCCCTTGACCTGCCACTGGTCCAGGCGCGGGAACGCGGCCTTGGCCTCGTTGAGCAGGAGCTCCATGCCCTCCACGTCCTCCGGGGCGACCCGGGCCGTGATCTGGCGCAGGCTTTCCAGCTTTTCCAGGGATTCGCGCAGCAGGGCGTCCAGGATTTCCTTGCGCCGCTCGGCCAGCTCCACGCCCACCGCCTTGCGCACGGCCAGGAGGATGAGCCGGGCGAAATCCTTGCGCTGCGACTCGAAGATGTGGGTTTCCTGGGTCTGCACGGCCTGGAGGATGTTGCCCAGGGTCATGCCGAACTCGCGCATCTGGCGGGAGACCTCGTCCTGGGCCTGGGCGTAGCCCTCGGCCTGGCCCTCCTGGCGGGCCTTCTCGCGGAGCTCCTCGGCCTCCCTGCGGGCCTGGGCCAGGATCTCCGCCGCCGCGTCCCGGGCCTTGGCCCGCACGCGCTCCAGCAGGACGGAACAGGTGTCCTCGTCCCAGGTGGGGGGCTTCTTGCCCTCCATCTCCTGGATGGTCATGACGTCCGGGCCGGGCGTGTCCATGCCCAGGATGACCCGCCCGGTGTAGAACTTTTCCTGGGCGTCAGACGAAGACATCGCCGGAACCCCTGCTGACCACGATGCGTCCCTCGTCCTCCAGGCGGCGCACGGTCTTGACGATGTTCTGCTGCGCTCCCTCCACCTCGGAGAGCTTCACCGGGCCCATGATCTCCAGATCCTCGCGGATCATCGCGCCGGCGCGCTCGGAGAGGTTCTTGAGGAACTTCTCCTTGAGGTCGTCGGAGGCGCCCTTGAGGGCCGTGGTCAGGTCCTCGTTGGAGATCTCCTTGAGCAGCTCGCGGATGCCGCGGTCGTCCAGGGCCTTGATGTCCTCGAACACGAACATGAGGTTGCGGATGTCCTCGGCCATCTGCGAGGACTCCTCCTCGATCTCGGAGAGGACCTCCTCCTCGGTGGCGCGGTCCACGGCGTTGAGGATCTCGGCCACGGCCTGCACGCCGCCGACCTTCTTGCCTTCCTTGCCGCCCATGGCGATGAGCTGGCTCTGGAGGACCTTGTCCACCTCCATGAGCATCTCGGCGGCCACGGACTCCAGCTTGGCCAGGCGCATGAGCACCTCGGCGCGCACGCCGGCGGGCAGGTTGGAGAGCAGCTCCGCGGCCTGGTCCGGGTGCAGGTGGCCCAGGATCAGGGCCAGGGTCTGCGGGTGCTCGTTGCGCAGGATCTGCGCCAGGATGCGCGGGCTCACGTTGCCCAGCTCCTGGAACGGCATGGGACCGGTGTCGATCTCCAGGGAGTCCATGATGTACTTGGCCGTCTCGGGGTCCAGGGCCTTGGCCAGCAGGCGCTTCACCTGGTCCGGGCCGCCCACGAGCAGCTCGGCGCCGTAGGCCAGGCTCTCGTTGTATTCCTTGAGCACCTCCATGACCTGTTCCTTGGGCACGGAGTCGATGTCCAGCATGGCCTTGGAGATGGCCGCGATCTCGGCCCGCTCCAGGCGCTTGAAGACGTCGGAGGTGAACTTCTCGCCCAGGGCCAGCAGGACGATGGCCGTTTTCTGGGGTCCGGTGAAGCCGCTCACGCTATGCCTCCTGCTTGATCCAGACCTTGAGGAGTCTCACGGCCTGTTCCATGTTCTGCTCCGAGAGCTGGAGGGCCTGGGCCTTGATGTTCTCCAGCTTCCGCGCCGCATCGAGGGCCTCCTCGTCCATCTCGGTTTCCTCGATGGCCAGCCGCTCCATGCCGGGCAGGCCCGCCACCTCGGAGATCTCCTGCTCGGCCACGCGCGGCCGGATGAGGGCCATGACCACGGGCCGGACGACCAGGATGAGGAAGAGGAAGATCAGCAGGCCGTTGAGGAAGGGCTTGCCCAGGCGCTGGGCGTACTCCAGCATGGTCCGCATGAGCGTCTGGCCGTCTTCCAGCTCCGGCGCGCCGAACGAGATGTTGGAGACCTCCACCGCATCGCCGCGGTTCTTGTCGAAGCCCACGGCCGACCGCACGAGGTTCTGGATGCGCTGCATCTCCTCGGCCGAGCGGGGCGCGTAGGCCATCTGGCCTTGGGCGTCCTTGGCGTACGTGCCGTCGACGATAACAGCCACGCTCAAGCGCTGCAACTCTCCCACCGGGGAGACGATGCTCTGCTCTTCCTTGTTGATTTCATAGTTGGTGGTGCGGGCCTCGCGGGTGGAGTCCTGGGTGGACTGGGTTCCGGCGAAGCCGTCGCCCCGGAAGTTGGCCTCGGGCGCGCCGCCGTCGATGGCCGCGCGGCCCTGGGTGGTCTCCTCGCTGCGGTTCTCGGAGCGCACCACCGTGGCGTTGGGGTCGTACATCTCCTTGCGGATGGTCTTCTGGCTGAAGTCCAGGTCCGCGTTGACGCGGGCGATGACCTTCTGGGGGCCCACCACGGGCATGAGGAGCTCCTCGATGCGCCGTTCGAGCTTGCGCTCCATCTGGGCCTTGTATTCCAGCTGGGTGGTGGACAGTCCGGGAGTGGTCTCGTCCTCGGGGGTGTACAGGGGCTGGCCGTTCATGTCCGTGATGGTGATGCGCTTCTTGTCCAGGCCCTCGACGGACATGCTCACGAGATTGACGATGCCCTGGATCTGCTTGGGCTCCAGGCTGGCCTTGTCCTTGAGCTTGAGGACCACCGAGGCCGAGGGCGGCAGCTGGTCCTCGATGAACAGGCTCTTGTGGGGCATGACCAGGTGCACCCTGGCCTTCTCCACCTGGGGAAATTCGCTGATGGTGCGCGAGAGTTCGCCCTGCAGGGCGCGTTGGTAGTTGATCTGCTGGACGAAGTCGGTCTGGCCGATCTTCAGGTCGTCGAAGATCTCGAAGCCGATGCCCTGGCCGTGGAGGTTGCCCTCGCCGGCGATCTTCAGGCGCAGGTCGTAGACCCGGTCGGCCGGGACCATGATGGTCTGGCCGTTGTCCTGGAGCTGGTAGGGATCCTTGTTGGCCTTGAGCATCTCCACGATCTTGGCCGCGTCCTCGGGATAGAGCTTGGAGTAGAGCACGCGGTAGTCCGGCCGGTTCAGCCAGTAGATCATGAGCACGAAGGCGACGGTGACGGAGAGGCCCAGGCCCAGCAGCAGGATGCGCTGCGACAGGGTGCGGTCGGTCCAGTAGGAGGTCACTTTCTGCAGGTACTGCTTGATGGCGGGGGGCATGTGTCAGGCTCCTCGTTTCCGTCTGTTCCGTTCGATGCGCGTTCTTCGGTTTCCGATGCTAGAAGCTGATCCGCATGAGTTCCTGATAGGCGTTGAGAACCTTGTTGCGCACCGCGCTGGTCATGCTCATGGCCACGCCCGCCTTCTGAAGGCTGATCATGAGTTCATGCACGTTCTCGCTCTTGCCCGCGGCGAAGGACGTGATCTGGGCGTCCTTCTCGGACTGCATCTCATTGACTTCCTTGAGCGAGTTCTGCAGGGCGTCCAGGAATCCGCCGTTCTTGGGCTGGTTCGTGGCCAGGCCCTTGGAAACCTGTCCCTCGATGGCGGTTTGGCGGCCGATGGCCTTCTGGTACGCCTGGATGCCGTATGCGCTGCCGATCATGGTGGTGTCTCTCCTCGGGATCAGCCGCGGCCGATGGCCAGGGCCTTGTTGAACATGGTCTTCACGTCCTGGATGGACTGGGCGTTGGCCTCATAGGACCGCATGGCCGTGATCATGTTGGTCATCTCCTCGACCACGTTGATGTCCGGGTAGGCCACGTAGCCTTGCTGGTTGGCGTCGGGATGGCCCGGCTCGTAGACGTACTTGAACGGCCGGGTGTCGTTGACGATGCCGCGCACGGCCACGCCCTGAAGGTCGCGGTTGAGCTGGTCGTGCATGGCCTCGTCGAAGGGCGAGAGGATGGGCGCGGACTCGAAGGACACGCTCTTGCGGCGGTAGGGGCCGCCGTCCGCCGTGCGCGTGGTCTTGGCGTTGGCCATGTTCATGGAAATGACGTTCATGTAGTCCCGCTGGGCCTTCATGCCCGTTGCGGCGACGTCGAGCGCGGTCATGAAGTCCATACGCTACTTCCCTCCCTCGCTGATGATCTTCTGCATGCCGGTGAAATTCTTGCTGATGACTTCCGTCAAGGCGTTGTAGAGCATGGCGTTCTTGGCCATGACGGTCATTTCCTTGTCCAGGTCCACGGAGTCCTCGCCGTGGACATAGCGGGGCTTGAATTCCTTGCCCCCCGTGCCCTTGAAGGAGGACTCGTCGAAGGTGGCGGGCATGTGCGCATCGTTGGTCCGCGTGACCTTGCCCTTCATGTCCAGGGCCAGGGCGGTCTGGAGGTCTTGTTCGAACTCCAGGCGTTTGGCCTTGTACTGGGGCGTGTTCACGTTGGCGACGTTGCTCATGACGAGATTTTGACGTTGCAGGCGCAGGTCGAGGACCTTTTCCTGAAGCTCGATGTGTCCGTCAAAAAGGCTTCTCATTGCTCGCTTCCTCCGGTTCCGGTCGTTTTTTCCCGGTGTTTCGGGCCTGGTGCCGGGGCCGTCTGTCGGAACAGATCAGCAACCGGCATGCCAAACAGAGCAATGTACTGATTTTTAATATTTTATGTCCATGCCGGAGTGTTTTTCGGGCGCCGGAAACCAGGCGGCAATGTTTTCCGGGGAGTTCCCGGGCGGGAACCGGGCGGGGTCGCCTCCAGGAACGCGCGCCGCCGCATGCGCTGAGGTTTTTTGTGGTTAAAATTCAGCATGATATCTATTCCGTTCGCGGGCATTCCCCGCTGGGGACGTTTTTTCTCCCCGGTCATATTGGCATGGGCGTTGCAAAAGCGGAGCAGGCCCACATGGGTTCGACACGTTTCCTGCCCGCCAGCCGGGCAAAGGAGTATGGAGGGGAAGATCATGAGCGGTCATCTGGACTACGAAATCAACAAGGAACTTGGCGAATGCTACTTGTTCATGGGTGAGCTGGACAAGGCCGAGCAGTACTACACCAAGGCCGCGAGCTCCAACGGCGTGCATGCCGATCCCTATCTCGGCCTGGCCGCCATCGCCATTCATCGCGGCGAGCTGGAAGGCGCCCTGAACATGTATCAGAAGGCCCACAAGGTGGACCCGACGGACAAGACCCACGCCGGCATCGCCCTCGTGCTCATGGAGCAGGGGCGCGGCGCGGACGCCTTCGGCCACTTCGTGGAGGCCCTCAAGGTCAACCCGGAGAACATGGTCGCCCTGTTCAGCCTGGTGCGCCTGGGCCATGAGCTGAACCGCCTGGACGAGGTCGTTCCGCACCTCTCCCGGTACCTGGAGATCGACCCCGGCAAGTCCGAGGTCCGCTACTCCCTGGCCGGCTGCCTGGTCTGCCTGGAACGCAAGGACGAAGCCCGCGCCGAGTTGGACCGCGTCCTGGAAGGCAACCCGGACTTCGAGCCCGCCAAGGAACTCCTGGCCCAGCTCTAGGACGAATTTCGGTCTCCCCTCCCAATGATTCCCCGTTCCGTCCGGCTCTCCCCCGGGCGGGACGGGGGATCATCCCACGCGGGAACGGGCGTCCGCCTCGCTTGCCAACCTTCGGCAAATCTGGCACAGCCTGCTCAAAAGCGAGGCGTGTCCATGGATTTTCTCGTTCCCCGCAGAGCCATCCTGAGCGTTACCGACAAGAGCGGACTCGTTGATTTCGCCCGCGCCCTGAGCGAAAAGGGCGTGGAGCTGGTGTCCACCGGCGGCACCATGAAGGCCTTGCGCGAGGCGGGCCTGCCCGTGACCTCCGTGAGCGACGTCACCGGCTTCCCCGAGATCCTCGGCGGCCGGGTCAAGACCCTGCACCCCCACGTGCATGCCGGGGTCCTGGCCGACAAGGACGACCCCGCCCACATGGCGACCCTCGACGAGCTGAAGATCAAGCCCTTCGACCTGATCTGCGTGAACCTCTATGACTTCGCCAAGGCGGCCGGAAAGGGCCTGGACCTTCGCGCGGCCGTGGAGGAGATCGACATCGGCGGGCCCACCCTGCTGCGCGCCTCGGCCAAGAACTTCCACAGCATCCTGGTGGTGCCCGGCGTGGCCCATTACGGCCGGGTGCTGGCCGAACTGGCCGAGCGGGGCGGGTTCTCGCTCGCGCTGCGCAAGGACATGGCCGCCGAAACCTTCCGGCTGGTCAGCGCCTACGACGCCATGATCGCGGCCTACCTGTCCGGCCGCGACGCCTAGGCAAGGAGCGCGCCATCGCCCAGAAGCCCCAGGGCAACGTCCAGGGCCTCAAGCCCAGCCAGATCAAGCGTCTGACCCGGCTCTACACCCGGCGCTTCCCCCAGGCCGCGCCCTACAGCCACGAGCAGGCCTGGGAGCTGTCCTCCATCAGCCGCGAGATCGGCCGCCAGGTGGCCCTGCTCATCGACCGGCAGGGCTATCCCTTCCTGGTCCTGGTGGGCGATCCGGCGGCCATCCTCATTCCCGAGCTGCCGCGCCTGCGCCTGGGCGCCGGGCGTCTGCGCGGCCTGCGCCTGCTGCACACGCACCTCTCCGGCGAGACGCTCTCCCAGGAAGACCTCATGGACATGGTCTTTCTGCGCCTGGACAGCGTGGGCGCGCTCACCGTGAGCGACGCGGGAGAGCCCGAGCGCTTCCAGTGGGCCCACCTCCTGCCGCCCAACCCCGAGGGCCGGAGCCACGACGTGGCCCAGCCCGCGCGTTGGGACCGGGTGGAGGAGCTGGACCTGGGCGCGCAGGTGGCGGCCCTGGAGGAGGAGCTGGCCCGGCTGGATTCGGCCCGGGAGGCCGGGGGCGGGGAGCGCGCGCTGCTGGTCAGCGTGGCCGCCGCGCCCCGCGCCCTGCAGGAACGCTCCCTGGAGGAACTGGCCGAGCTGGCCCGCACGGCCGGGCTCGACCCCGTGGGCACGGTGGTCCAGCGCGTGTCCGTGCTCAACTCCAAGTTCATCCTGGGCAAGGGCAAGCTGGCCGACCTGGAGGTCCGCGCCCTGCAGACCGGGGCGGCGGTGATCCTCTTCGACCAGGATCTTTCGCCTTCCCAGCTGCGCAACCTGGGAGAACTCACCGAGCGCCGGGTGCTGGACCGCACGCAGCTCATCCTGGACATCTTCGCCCAGCACGCCACGTCCCGGGCGGGCAAGCTCCAGGTGGAGATGGCCCAGCTCAAGTACGCCCTGCCGCGCCTGGTGGGCAAGAACAGGGCCATGTCCCGGCTGGTGGGCGGCATCGGCGGACGCGGCCCGGGCGAGACCAAGCTGGAGATCGACCGCCGCCGCGCCCGCGACCGCATCGCCCGGCTCAAGAAGGAGCTGGAGGACGTGCGCCGCCGGCGCGGCCAGACCCGCGAGCGCCGGGCCAAGGCCGGGCTGCCCGTGGTCTCCCTGGTGGGCTACACCAACGCGGGCAAGTCCACGCTCCTGAACACCCTGACCCAGAGCGGGGTGCTGGCCGAGAACAAGCTCTTCGCCACCCTGGACCCCACGAGCCGACGCATCCGCTTCCCCCGCGACCGCGAGGTGGTGCTCACGGACACCGTGGGCTTCATCCGCCGCCTGCCCCCGGACCTGCGCGAGGCCTTCCGGGCCACCCTGGAGGAGTTGGAGTCCGCGGACGTGCTCGTGCACGTGGCCGACGCCTCGCATCCCGAGGCCGAGGAGCAGATCGAGGCCGTGGAGAGCATCCTGCGGGAGCTGGAACTGGACGAGGCGCCGCGCATCCTGGCGCTGAACAAGTGGGACCTGCTGGACGAGGAGGCCCGCGAGACCGCCCGGCGGCTCCATCCCCAGGCCATTCCCATCTCGGCCCTGGAGCGCCCCGGCCTGGAGCCCCTGGTGCAGGCGATCCTGAGTCTCATCCCCTGGGACAAGCGGGACAAGGCCCGGGCCCCCGGGGAATAGCCTCACTCCGCTGTTTTCTTCCCGTCGCTGCAAATGCCGCCCACGTGGTCGCCGTCCTTGGAGGCGTCGTCCTCCAGGGGCTCCACGTGCACCGTGACCTGGCTGCGGGGCAGGCGGGCGCGGATGGCCTCCTCCATGTCGCAGGTCAGGTCGTGCGCGGCCTGGACCGTGGTTCCTCCCGGCACGAGCAGATGGAAGTCCACGAACCGCGCGGCTCCGGCCTTGCGGGCCCGCAGCCCGTGGTATTCGGCGTCCGGGAGCACGGAGCGGATGGCCTCCTCGATGGCGTGCATCTGCTCCTCGGGCAGGGCCTCGTCCATGAGCCCGGCCACGGAGCGCCGGATGAGCGAGACGCCGGTGAAGACGATGTTCACGGCCATGATCCCGGCGATGATCGGGTCCAGGATGAGCCAGGAGGGGACCACGAAGAGGATGCAGAGTCCGGCGATCATGCCCGCCGAGGTCCAGACGTCGGTGAGCAGATGCCGGGCGTCGGCCTCCAGGGTGATGCTGTCGAAGCGCTTGGCCGCCGAGAGCAGAATGCGCGCGGCCACGACGTTCACGATCGAGGCCAGCACGGCCACCAGGAGGCCCGGGCCCAGGTTGCCCAGCGGCACCGGCGCGAGGAAGCGTTGCCAAGCGGCCCAGGCGATGCCCCCGGCGGCCACGATGATGAGCACGCCCTCGGCTCCGCTGGAGAAGTACTCGGCCTTGCCGTGGCCGTAGGCGTGCTTCTCGTCCGCCGGGCGGGCGGCGATGATCAGGATGGTCAGGGCGATGACCCCGGCGGTGAGGTTCACCAGGGATTCCGTGGCGTCGGAGAGCAGGCCCACCGAGGAGGTCAGGGCGAAGGCCGTGAATTTGAGAGTCAGCGTCAGCAGGGAGGCGAGGATCGAGTAGAGCGCGTAGCGGGGAGGAACCCGGTGGGTCCTCATTCGGATTCCTTCTTGCGCCGCCAGGGCATCTCCTCGCCCCGGGCCAGGCGGCGGATGTTCTCGCGGTGCCGCCAGAAGAGCAGGAGCATGACCACCAGGGCCAGGGGCAGGAAGGCGATCTTGCCGGTGAGCAGGGCGAAGACCGGCAGGCAGAGGGCCAGGGTCAGGGAGCCGAGGGAGACGTAGCCGGTGAGGGCGATGATCCCGACGCAGGCCAGTACGGAGAGGATCGTGCCCAGGGGCATCAGGGCCAGGAACGCGCCGATGGTCGTGGCCACGGCCTTGCCGCCCTTGAAGTGCAGCCAGGGCGAATAGACGTGGCCGAGGATGGCGCAGAGGGCCACCAGGCTGGCGGACGTCGCGCCCGCGTGGCCTGAGACGGCCAGGGCCGCCGGGGCGTAGCCCTTGAGGATGTCCAGGGCCAGGACCAGGACGCCGTATTTCGTGCCGCAGAGCCGGGCCACGTTGGTGGCTCCGGTGTTGCGGCTGCCGTCCTCGCGCGGGTCCACCCCGCAGAGGGTCTTGGCCAGGATCAGGCCGAAGGGCACGGAGCCGAGAAGATAGGCGAGCACCATCCACAAGAGGGTCATGTACGTCTCCTTCGTGGCTCCCCTTGTACCCGCTTCCGCCTGGATCGGCAACGCCCGCGCCGGAGGCCTCGGCCGAAGCCGCGCAAAACGCCGCGCCGGAGGCCGGGGCGGTGGAGACCCCGGCGGCCGAGGACGTGCTGCCCTACACCCGCGCCGACGCGGAGCAGGATCTCGTGGGCCGGTACGGCGAGGCGGACGGCAAGGGACTGCTCGGCATGTTCGACGCCCTGGCCGAGTCCTGGGCCGAGCGCGAGGGCCGCGATCCGTCCGAGTGGTTCGAAAAGCACCTGGCCGGGATCGTGTCCGAGGACCGGGACCGGGCCCTGGGCGCGGAGGAGCTGGGGCAGGGCAAGGAACTGTTCCAGCCCAGCCGGGAGGATGTCCGGCTGGCGGACGAGGCGCTCGCAAGCGATGTCGCGTCCTGGGCGGAAAGCGTTGATGCGCTGGGGGAACGCTCGTCGCGCGACAACATGACCATGTTGAACCAGACGCCCCTGGTCCTGCAGATGCTCGGCGCGAACAACCTGTCCGTGCGGATTTCGTCGGGGAAACTCGCCAAGGCCATGTCGGATCATGAGCTTTCGCCGGAGCTGATCAAGCAGGTTCCCGGCGCGATGGCCGACCCGATCATGATCTTCCGCTCCATGTCGAAGGGCGGCGACATGGTCATGATGCTGGAACTCAAGGACCAGCACGGGGGAACCGTCGTCGTGCCGATCACCCTGGAGAAGGAGACTCCCGAGGGATATTCGGCCAACATCGCCACCAGCATTTACGGGAAGACGAACGAGGGGACGCTCCAGCCGAATAATGGCTGGTTTTCCAGGCAGATCGAGAGCGGGAACCTGCTGTACCGGAACAATAAAAAAAGCCGGGATTGGGCGCGCACTTCCAGGCACCAATTGCCTGGGGCGAACTCACGCCCACTCTCGGCAGGACAGAGAATATACACTGACGCGGATTTGGTCAAGCTGCGCGAGGCGAACCCCACGCTGTACCAGTCCGCGACGGAGAGCGC
This sequence comes from Desulfovibrio aminophilus, assembly GCF_023660105.1. Classification (NCBI taxonomy): domain Bacteria; kingdom Pseudomonadati; phylum Thermodesulfobacteriota; class Desulfovibrionia; order Desulfovibrionales; family Desulfovibrionaceae; genus Desulfovibrio; species Desulfovibrio aminophilus. Next base: position 26,876 of record NZ_JAMHGA010000002.1, read on the forward strand.
CGCCCGGCCGGTGCTGGACGCGGACCCCGGGCAGGGCCCCGGCATCGGCTTGGAGGCCGTGCGCGCGATCCTGGCCCCGCTCCAGGAGGCGGCGGAGAACGCCGCGCCGCTGGAGGTGGTGTCCAACCTCGCGGCCCTGCCGGAGCATCTGCGCCGGGACGCGGCCCAGGGCGGCGGAACGCCCGAGGCCGTGCTCGATCCCCGCTCCGGCACGGTCTACGTGCTGGCCGACGCGGTGCGTTCCCCGGAGCGCGCGGTGGCCCTCTGGCTCCACGAGCAGGGCCTGCACGTGGGCCTGCGCGGGCTGTTCGGCCAGGACGCGGCCAGGTTGGACGCCTTCCTGGACCAGACCTTCGAGCACTTCGGGGCCGAGAGTTTCCGCGAGCTGGCCGAGGCCCACGGCCTGGACCTGTCCACCGAGGACGGCCGCCGCCGCGCGGCCGAGGAACGGCTGGCCGTGCTGGCCGAAAAGGTGGTCCTGGGCCGGGAGCTGGACGCGGCCGAGCAGGGCTTGTGGGACCGCGTGCTGGAGATGGTCCGGGAATGGCTGCGCGAACGCGGCGTCGATCTCGGGCTGCGCGAACGCGGCGTCGATCTCGGGCTGCGCGACGCGGACATCGCCCGCGTGGTGCGCGACTCCGTGCGCTGGACCATGGGGGACCGCCGGGCCCGGGGCGACGAGCGGACGCTGTATCAGGGGGCCAAGCTGGAGCAGGCCCGCAAGATCGGCGAGCGGGTGGAGCGCGAGGCGAAATCCTGGAGCGGGGCCGTGGACCGCTTCCTGGCTGGTGCGCTCAATCCGTCGGAGTCCCTGCGCGTGGGCTCCACGCCCGAGGTCCTCCAGGCTGTCGGCGCCAAAGCCCTGCCCTTGGAGATGACTCAGCGCAAGGCCTCCAAAATCCTGCGCGACAAGCACCACCTCCCGGCGGATATTCTCAAGGCTCTGCCGCGTCTCCTCGCCGAGCCCGTGGCCGTGTTCGATTCCGCCACCATGGCCAACAGCTTGGTGGTCCTCACCGAGGCCAGGGACATGGCCGGAAAGCCCGTGATCGTCGCCGTGCATCTCGCGGTGCGCGAAGGCCACCACGAAATCAACGAGATCGCCAGTGTCTACGGCAAGGACGGGTTTTCCGGCTGGTTCAGGCGGGAAGTCGGGGACGGCAGGCTGCGCTACATCGACAAAAGAAAGGCCGCCTCGGCAGCCGGGTCCGGGGAGCTCCAATTGCTCAAGGAGCGGACCTACCGAGGCGGCAAGCAAAAAATACTCACGGAGACCGATATTGTCAAGCCGATCCTGCCGGACGACGAGCTGTCGCATGGCGGCCTGAAAGGAACTTCCCCCCGCGCGGCCGTCACCTTCCTGGACGACTGCCGGGCCCTGATCCGGCTGTTCACGTCCGCCGATCCCACCTCCGTGATCCACGAGGCCGGGCACGTATCAGCCTTCGTGGGCCTCCAGGACCTTCAGCTCGTTGGTCAGGGGATCGACGCGGCCGAAGACGAGGTCGAAGCGCTGGCCGGGATAGAGCTTGTCTCCGAGCATGTGGCGCGGGGCGCGCACGTTGATCTGGAGCTGGGGCAGGGCCAGGGTGGGGTAGGGCCCGGAGTCGTCCACCAGCACGGCGGGGTGCGGGGTGCGGCCGTGCTGGGCCAGGAAGAGCAGCTTCCAGTAGCGCGGGCGGTAGCGTTGGATCACGGACACGGCCTGGATGCGGCCCGAGAGGTTGGGCAGCAGGGCCTCCAGGGCCTCGCGGTCCAGCCGGGGCGCGCCGGTGGCCAGGAACGAGGCGGCCTGGGCCATGTTCACCAGGTCGGTGTAGCGCCGGATGGGCGAGGAGATCGGGCTGTAGGCCGGGACGCCGAGGGCCGCGTGGCGGCGCGGCGTGACTTCCAGGCTCGGCGGGGTGAGCAGTTTGACCGCCGCGAAGATGTCCGAGGGCTCGCTGAACACCCCGGCGGCTTCCGGAGGCAGGGCGATGTCCTGGGTGCGGTGCAGCAGCGGCACGCCGTGCTCCCGGGCCCAGGCGGCCATGCCCGCGTTGGCCAGGATCATGAATTCGCTGATGACGAGCTCGGCGCGCGGATGCGGCTCCTTGACCTCCACGGACACGCGCACGTCGCGGCCCGAGCCTTCCAGGATCACCTCCGGGTCGGGCCGCTGGATCACCGAGGCCCCGTCCTCCACGCGCCGGGCCAGCCGCTTTTCGGCCAGTTCCAGGGCCAGGGCCAGGCGCGGGTCGCCGCCTTGCTCCAGGGCCGCCTCGGCGTCGGCGTAGGAGACGTTCGCCTGCACGCGGATGAAGGCCAGGCGCGGCTCCACGGACAGGGGCAGGCCCCGTTCGTCCAGGACCGTCTCCACCAGCAGCGAGGCCCGCGTCTCCCCGGCCCGCAGGCTGAAGAGGTCCGTGCCCAGGGCCTCGGGCATCATGTGGCTCGTGCCCTCGGGCAGGTAGAGGCTTGTGGCCCGGGAAAACACGGCCTGGTCCAGGGGCGAGCCGAAGGTCCAGGTCGCGGTGGGGCAGGCCAGGGCGATCCACAGGCGGTAGCCCCCGCCGGGTTCGCGTTCGATGTGGAAGGCGTCGTCGATGTCCCGGGTGGTGGGCGCGTCGATGCTCACCAGGGCCAGGGGTTCGGGGTCGCGGCGCGCCGCCTCGAAAGCCCGGCGCTGGTCTTCCATTTCCCCCGCGAAGTCGGAACTCCATGCGTCGCCCCAGGCGAAGCCCGCCTCGTCGAGCAGGGAGTTGTGGTGCGGCTCCACCGAGCCCCAGGCCTCGGCCAGGAGCAGGGCCAGGTGCGGGTGGTCGGGCAGGCCCTTGCGCAGCATGTCCCAGAGCTTGGCGTCGCGCTCGTCCAGGGATTTGGCCAGGACCGAGCGGAGCAGGCCGCGCAGGCGCTCGGCCACGTCCTCGTCCACCGGCGGCAGGGCCGGGCCCTGGCCGCTCCGGCGGCGCTCCCAGAGGGCCTTGAACAGGGCCTGGCCGCCGTCCACCAGCCGTTCGCGTTCGCGGGCCTCGTTCTGCTGGTTCAGGCGGGCGTCGACCTTCTCCGCCGGATAGACCTCGAAGTCCGGGGGCTGGAACTTGAAATGCGTCTTGGCGGCCAGCAGGGCTCGGCCCGTGGCCGCGATCTCGTCCGGCCCGGGCTTTTCCCAGACCAGCCCGGCGAACCACTCCACCGGGGCCTTGTCCACCTCGCCCTGGGCCATCTCCCAGATTTCCATGGCGTCGACCCGGGATTCCAGCGCCTCGCGGCGCTTGTGGTGCTCGGTCAGACGGTCGAGCATCTCCTGGCGTCCGGCCTGGCCGGGATATTCCGGCCCGGTCCAGGGCAGGACCCGGGCGGCGGCCAGCACCGTCTCCCGCTTGGTGTGGGTGAACAGGCGCAGGCGTCCCGAGGTCTCCTCCTGGACCCAGGCCAGGTGGGCCTGGTTGCCCTGCAGGAACTCGACCACGCAGCCGGGATGGATGAACCCGCCGATCTTGGGGGGCTTGGGCATGTCGCTCTCTTTGCCGAAAGGGTGAGGGAATCCGCGTTCGCGTCCAGGGGTAGCGCCCGGCGGAAACCAGGTCAAGCCGCGACGCCGGCATCCCATAGCCCAGGACGGGCCCGAGGTCCAGGCGGGAACGGGGCCGGACGGAAAAAACGCGTCGCGGCGGGCGGTTGCATTTTCCCCGGCATGCGCTATGGTGGAGCCGAACACGCACGACATTCCCAGGGAAAACGAACGATGACGAACACGCGCCGCATGCATGCGGCCGGGATGAACCCGGCCGTCCGGGAGAAGCTCCTCTTCGCGAGAAAGGGGGCCCTCGTGTAGCGCGTTTTTTTGGCTGACGCCCACACGAAGGCCCCTCGTTCCGGTCGCCGGAGGAGGGGTCTTCTTTTTTTCTCCGCGAACAACGCCTGACAAAGGAGGAAACCATGACCGCGGAACAGTTGTCGAGATTGCGAGGAATCGTGGAGGACGAGATCCGGGAGATCCGGCAGGCGCTGGACGCCTGGAGGTCCTGCAACGGCCTGGACGAGAACGGCGACAGCCGGGTGGAGGACTGCGCCGCGCGCGTGGTCTACCTCGGCTGGAAGGAGAAGACGGAGGGCCGCCTGACGGAACTGCGCCTTCTCCTGGACCGCATGGACGAGGACGAGTTCGGCATATGCGAGGAATGCGGCGAGGACATCCCCTGGAGACGGCTGGAGCTTCTGCCCGCCACCACCCATTGCGCACGTTGCATGGAGCGCCTGGAGGACGCCGCGCGCGGCGCATGACGGCCGTGGATCGTTTCATGGAGCGGCCGCCACGGTTGTTGCACCGCGGCGGCCGCTTCGTTTTTTCGTCCTAGTGGCGGAAGGAACGCTGGCCGGTGAAGACCATGGCCACCTGGGGGGCGGCCTCGTTCACGGCCTGGATGACCTCGAAGTCGCGGATGGAGCCGCCGGGCTGGGCGATGGCGGTGACGCCCGCGCCGATGAGCAGGTCCACGCCGTCGCGGAAGGGGAAGAACCCGTCGGACACGGCCACCGAGCCGGGCAGGCCGCCCCGGGCCTCGCGGGCGCGGGCCTCGATGTCGGCCAGCTTGTCGGTCAGGGCCTTGTCTCCGCGCGCCTTGAGCCGCAGTTCGTAGATGGACAGGTTCAGTTCCTGGAAGGCCAGCATGTCGGCGTACTTGGTCAGGGCCTTGGCGATGGTCAGGTCCACGCAGCCCACGCGGTCCTGCTCGCCGGTGCCGATGGCCGTGGTCACGCCGTCGCGGACCATGAGGATGGAGTTGGAGGTCACGCCCGCCTCCACGGCCCAGGCGAAGAGCAGGTCCTCGGCCTCGGCCTTGGTGGGCTTGCGCGCCGCGAAGTGGTTGCCGTCCTTCTCGGCCGTGGCCGGGATGAAGTCCGCGGCGTCCAGGATGCGGTTGCGGAAGGAGAACTGGAGCACGACCCCGCCGTCCATGAGCGACTTCACGTCCAGGAAGGGCTCGCGGGAGAGGGAGGCCAGGTCCGCGATGCCCGGGATCCGCAGGATGCGCAGGTTTTTGCGCTTCTTGAGGACGTCCACCGCGCCGGGCTCGTAGTCCGGGGCGGCCACCACCTCGAAGTAGGCCGAGTCGATGTGCTCGGCCGTGGCCTTGTCCAGGGGCCGGTTGACCACGATGGCCCCGCCGAAGGCCGCGATGCGGTCGGACATGTGGGCCCGCTCCAGGGCCGCGGCCAGGCCCTCGTCGTTCCAGGCCGCGCCGCAGGGGTTGTTGTGTTTGAGGATCACGGCGGCGGGCTTGGCCGAGAGGTACTGGAGGATGTTCAGGCCGTTGTCCACGTCGGTGAGGTTGATCTTGCCCGGGTGCTTGCCGGACTGGATCATGTGCTCCTCGGTGAGCGCCGAGACGAGGCCCTTGCCCGGGCCCCGGAAGGCCACGCCGCCCACGGAGAGCCCGCCCCCGCTGAGCTCGTAGAGCGCGGCGGGCTGGTCCGGGTTCTCGCCGTAGCGCAGACCCAGGGTTTCGCCGCCGATGCGCCAGACGCGCTTGCGGAAGACGAGTTCCTGGCCGCCGAGGCTCAGCCGCATCTCCTCGGGAAAGGGATCCTGCTGCAGGGTGGAGTACATCTTCTTCAGGTCGCTCATGGACTGCTCCGTGGTTGTTTGACGTGGGGAGGCCTGCATAGCACAGGGCGGACCGGCGGGCAAACGCCCGGCCCGGAGCGGCCCGGCCCGACCGGACAGATAGTCGTTGGCGGTCCCGGGTCTTTCTGTTATGAGGGAGCCGGCCTTGCGCCGATCATTCCGGCAGGGAGCGACAGCGAGCATGTCTGAAAGCTACATCGAGCGGGCGCTTTTGAAGATCGCCCGGCAGATCAACGCCTACGACGAGGCGTCCCTCATGGACCTCTGGGAGAAGTACGCCGAGAAGGTCCGCCGCTTCGAGCCCACCAAGCGCTGGGAGGAGTCCGCGCTGCTCTTCGGCATCATCCAGGGCATGCGCCTGAAGAACCAGCTCTTCAACTACAACTGGGCCCAATCGCGCAGGCCCGAGCCCGCCGGGGACATCGATCTCGCCGCGCTCACGGTCCCGAGCAGGGCGCCCGCCGGGGAAATCCCCCCGCTCTCGGCCAAGGAGCCTGAGAAGGCTTCGGAAAAGGCCCCCAAGGCGGGCAAGGTCCTCAAGCTGCAACCCAAGAAGAAATAGGCCGAACGGGCCACGGAACCGGAACGGGGGAGCCCCTCCCCCTGTCCGCGGGCGGAACCGCGCCCGCCGCGAGGAGCGAAGCCAATGTCGAATATCGTCGTGTTCGGCTCCCAATGGGGAGACGAGGGCAAGGGCAAGATCGTGGACATGCTGGCCGAGAAGGCCGCGGCCATCGTTCGTTTCCAGGGCGGCAACAACGCCGGCCACACCCTGGTGGTGGGCGGCGACAAGTGCGTCCTGCACCTCATCCCCTCGGGCATCCTGCACCCCGGCAAGGTCTGCCTCATCGGCAACGGCGTGGTCCTGGACCCGGAGGTCTTCTGCCGCGAGATCGACACCCTGGCGGCCAAGGGCGTGGACGTCACGCCCCGGCGGCTCATGATTTCCAAGAAGACCCACGTGATCATGCCTTACCACCGGCGCATGGACGGCTGCCGCGAGGCGGCCCGCGACGCGGCCGGGAAGATCGGCACCACCGGCCGGGGCATCGGCCCCTGCTATGAGGACAAGATGGCCCGGGTTGGCGTGCGCGCGGGCGACCTGACCGACTTCAAGCTGCTCCAGGAAAAGATCGCCCGCGCCCTGGAGGAGAAGAACGTTCTCTTCCGCCACCTCTTCGGCTGCGAGCCCCTGGATCCCGCGGCGGTCTTCGAGGAGGTCAAGCCCTTCGCCGAGCGCATCCGCGCCTACCTGGGCGACGTCTCCTCGGCCATCCAGAAGGTCAAGAAGTCCGGCGGCATGGTCCTCTTCGAGGGGGCCCAGGGCACGCACCTGGACATCGACCACGGCACCTATCCCTACGTGACCTCCTCGTCCACGGTCACGGGCAACGCGGCCTCGGGCTCCGGCTGCTCGCCCCGCGAGCTCACCCGGATCATCGCCATCGTCAAGGCCTACACCACCCGCGTGGGCGGCGGCCCCTTCCCCACGGAGCTCAACGACGAGGTGGGCGACTACCTCCAGAGCAAGGGCGGCGAGTTCGGGGCCACCACCGGCCGCAAGCGCCGCTGCGGCTGGCTGGACGCCGTGGTCCTGCGCGAGTCCGTGCGCCTGAACGGGCCCACCGAGCTGGCCATCACCAAGCTGGACGTGCTCTCCGGCCTGTCCGAACTGAAGATCTGCACCCGCTACCGCTACGGCGGCGAGGAAGTGCTCTATCCGCCCCAGGAGCAGAACGCCTTGGCCCACGTGGAGCCGATCTACGAGACCCTGCCGGGCTGGAGCGAGGACATCACCAAGGCCCGGGGCTATGACGACCTGCCGGAGAACGCCCGGGCCTACCTGAACCGGGTCGAGCAGCTGCTCGGCGTGCCCGTGGGCCTCGTGTCCGTGGGCCCGGAGCGGGGCCAGACGTTCTAGGAGCCGGGTGGTGGAAGACGGCTCCCGCATCCCCGCCCGCCAGGAGCATGTCCGGCGCAGGCTGGACGCCCTGGCGGCCCACCCGCCCCAGAGCCTCGTGCTCGAGGGCGGAGACGCGGACGCGCGCGAGGCCCTGTCCCTGTACTGGGCCAAGCTGCTCAACTGCCCGGACCGGGCCTGCGGGCTCTGCGAGATCTGCCGCCAGATCGACGAGCGGGTCTTCCGCGACCTCATCCTGGTGGACGCCGCCTTCTTCGAGAGCGAGGGCGCGACCCACAAGTCCCACGTGGAGCGGGTCCGCGAACTGCGGCCCACCTGGGGCCAGCCGCCGCACGGCGAGGGCCGCCGGGTGACGATCTTCCCCGAGTTCCAGGACCGCAATCCCGAGATCGCCAACACCCTGTTGAAGACCTTGGAGGAGCCCCGACCCGGCAACGTCTTCGTGCTCACCGCGCCTCAGCGCGAGCGGCTCCTGCCCACCCTGGTCTCGCGCAGCTTCATCCTCACCCTGGCCTGGCCCGGCGATTCCCGCGAGGACGCCGAGGCCGCCCAGTGGGCCGAGGCCCTCTACGGGGCCTGGGACAACGGCCTGGGCTGGTTCGGCCGGACCATGGCCAAGGGCGCGGTGGACCGCGACCTGGCTCGGCGGGTGATCCTGGAGGTCATGCGCGGCCTGCGCCGGACCCTGACCGGGGAGGGAGCCCCGGAGGCCGGGCGGCTGGCCCGCCGTTTCGACGCCGAAGGACTGCGCCGTCTCGGCCTGGCCCTGGGAGAGGCCCAGGACGCCCTGGAAATCCAGGCCAATCCCACCCTGGTCCTGGACTGGCTGGCGACGCGCTTCACTCCATGACCGCATGCCCGATCATTTTGCGCCGGAAACATTGCCGGATAATCCTTGACAGGCCCCCCCGTGTTTGGATGAGCTGAAGCATGGGTCTGGACTCGCATGCGTTGTCCGGGGCGTTGGAGGCCCTGAAGCGTCTGTCGTTCTCCGCGCGTTCGGAGGGCTTCGACGAACTGGTCCGCGCGGCCGCCGCCCTGGCCCCGGCCCTGGAGGCCGAGCCTCCGGCGCCCGAGGCCGTGCGCGCGGCGCACGCCGCCGCCGATCTCCTCTCCGGCTTCTGCGAAAGCCTCTCCGGCAGCCCCCAGTCCGTGGCCTCCGGAATCAAGGGCCTGCTGCGGCTGGGCCGTCCCGGCTGGCTGGCCGCCGCCTCCCTGGTCCAGACCTGGCGCAATCCCGGCGAGATGCTCGGCGGCCGGGGCGAGAGCCTGGGCCCGGAGGCCCGCTTCTACCTGCTGCACGAGCTGCTGCGCCGCCACTGGACCCTGGAGCGCTCCGTCCTGAACTGGGCCCGCGCCGTCCTGGAGACCCTCGGCGAGGCCCCGCCCCGCGATCTGCTCAAGGCCCTCGGCGTGCTCGACCGTCTGGGCGACACCCCCGCCTTTCCCCTGCGCGAGACCCTGCTGCGCGGCTCCTTCCGGGGCTGGCTCGAGCAGCTGCTGCGCGAGCCCCTGTCCGAAGAGGAGCTGGCCGACGCGGCCCGGGCCGTGCGCGGTCTGGGGCACCCGGACCTGGGCCGCCGCTTGGCGCGCCTCGTGGCCGCCGATCCGGGGCGGAGCACGGCCGAGGTCATGGAGATTCTCTCGCGCTGCCTGGAGGCGGGCGAGGCGGCCCTGTCCCAGGCCGTGCGGGCCGTGCTCAAGGAGGCCCGCGACGGCCGAGTGGCCCACTGCATGGACATCCTCATCGGCATCAACTGGGCCAAGACCGGCCAGGCCCTGGCCCTGTTCTGCCGCAAGGACGAGGGCCTGCGTCGGGCCATGGCCGCCCGGGCCGCCACCCTGCCCGAGGCCGCCTTCGAGAGCTTTCTGGAATCCTTCAAGCCCGGACTCCGGCCCGCGATCCTGGCCGAGACGCTGGCCTTCATCGCCCGGGCGGACACGGATTTCCTGCGCGCCTGCCTGAATCTGGAGGCCGGGCCCGGGGGCGTGCCCGAGGCCCTGGCCCGCTACCTGGAGCGCATGGAGACCCGGCCGGAGGCCCCGGCCAGGACCGCGCCCGCCCAGGCCCCGCGCGAGACGGGCGACGCGTCCTCCTCCCGCAAGGGCCTGCTCTCCCTGTTCAAGGGCGAGAAGCGGCCCGAACTGGGCGAGACGCTCGTGCACTCCCGCACGCTCAAGCACAAGGATTTCTCCGGCGCGGAGCTGGCCGGCGCGGTGGTCGAGGAGCGCACGCTCCAGGGCGTGGGCCTCGCCGGAGCGGCCTTCGACGGGGTCACGCTCATCAAGTGCCGCCTCCTGGGCGTGGATTTCGCCGGGGCGCGGCTGGCCGGGACCGCGTTCCAGGACTGCCTGCTCTCCGGCGTCCGTTTCGAGGGGGCGCTGCTGGAGCGCTGCCGCTTCACCGGTTGCGTGCTGGAGGGCTGCGACTTCTCCGGGGCCGTGCTGGAGGGCGGGGGCCTGGAGGGCTGCGACCTCAGCCGCACCCGCTTCGGCGAGACGGCCCTGGACGGCTGCGTCTGGAACGAGTGCTCGGGCGGCCACCTCGGCCTGGCCGGAGCCTCCATCCGCCAGGCGGCCTTCACGGCCACGGACCTGGAGTCCTCGGATTTCTCCCTGGCCGCGCTGGAGTCCTGCCGCTTCGAGGGCGTGATCTTCACGGACTGCCTGTTGCGCGATACCGCGATCCTGAACTGCTCCTTCGTGGAATGCCGCACCGAGGACTGCCTCTTCCCGGGCTGCCGGGTGCGCGAGAGCGACGCCCTGGAGCCAGCGCTGCTCCAGGCCCGGGCCGATACCTTGCGCCGACGGCTCCTGGAGGCCCAGACGGTCCGCCTGGAGCTGCCGCCGGAGGAAGGCGCGGAGCTGCACGCCCCGGCCGTGCGGCGCTGGGTGCGCCAGTGGGCCCTGGGCCGTTCCGAGCGGCGCATGCTCGGCGACAACGCCCGCCGCCAAAGGCTGGCCCTGCGGCGCATGGCCCCCGGCCAGGCGGAATTCTTCCGTCTCCTGCCCTGGCTCCTCCATTCCCGCCACTTCGAGACCCGCGAGGACATCGAGAACGTCCCGCCCTGCGAGTTGGCCGGATACCGGCCGGACCTGGAGACCCTGCGGCTGGCCCGGAGGCATTTCAGCGGGGTGGAGCCGCCCGAGACCACGGCCCGGGCCGTGCGCCTGGAGGCGGTCTACGCCATGGGCAGCCTGGGCAGCATCGCCCAGACCGGGGCCTCGGACATGGACATCTGGGTCTGCTACGACCCCGAGGGCGTGGGACCGGCCGAGGACGCCCGCCTGCGGCGCAAGCTGGAGGCCGTGGCCGCCTGGGCCCAGTCCGGCTTCGGGGCCGAGGTCCATTTCTTCCTCATGAGCCTGCCCTCCGTGCGGGCCAACGATTTCGGCTTCAGCGACAGCGAGAGCGCGGGCACGGCCCAGGCCCTGCTGCTCAAGGAGGAGTTCTACCGCACGGCCCTGCGGCTGGCGGGCAAGGAGCCGCTCTGGTGGCTGACCCCGCCCGGCGCGGACCGCGAGGCCTGGGAGGCCTGCGGCCGGGCCGCGTTCAGCTCGCCCCTGCTGGGGCCGGAGCGGGTGGTGGACCTGGGCCGCCTGGACGCCGTGCCGCCGGAGGAGTTCTTCGGGGCCTCCCTCTGGCAGATCGTCAAGGGCCTGCACAGCCCATACAAGTCGGTGATGAAGCTCGGCCTGCTGGAGAAGTATGCCGGGCGGGAGGCCTCCGGCGCGTTCATGCTCTGCGACCAGATCAAGGACGCCGTGGTCCGTCGCGCCCCGGCCTGGCAGGCCGACCCCTACACCGTGCTCTTCCGCAACCTGCGCGACTATTACGGCTCCCTGGAGGACCAGGAGGCCGTGGACCTGCTCACGGAGTCCTTCACCCTCAAGGCGGGCATCGGCTCCTTCGACGTGTCCCTGGGTTTCCCCTGCGTGGAGGAGGAGCGGAGCTTCCTGACCTTCCTGAGCGGGAAGGAGGAAATCAGCGAGGAGGCGGTGCGCGGACTGGGCCAGACCTGGAGCTTCGCCCGCTCCATGACCGCCGGGGCCACGCTGAGCCGCTTCCTCATCAAGACCTATGAGCGCATCCAGGAGCGCCTGGAGCGGGGCGGGGAGAGGGCCGGAGCGCGCATCTCGCCCGAGGACCTGACCCGTCTGGGCCGGAAGATCCAGGCCAACTTCGCCCCGCGCAGGCACAAGGTCGTGCGGGTGCCCTTCATGGACCTGAGCGGCCATCTCTTCCCGGAGTTCTATTTCGAGGCCGACAAGGCCCCCGGCCGCCGCACGGTCTGGCTGACGCGCGGCCAGGAGGCCGGGAGCGGCAAGATGTCCAGCAAGGACATGCAGGTGTTGCGCAAGGACACCGACCCGGCCATGCTCCTGGCCTGGCTCGTGTTCAACGGCCTCTATTCCCCATCCACTCATGTGCACGGGGAGCGCAGCATCGCGCCCATGTCCGTGGAGGACCTGAAGAAGGCGCTCCAGGGCCTGTACGAGTTCTTCCCCCGCGAGGACACCTTCGAGGTGGACATGGAGGAGACCCTGCGGCCGGAACGCGTGACCCGGGCCTTCTTCATCCTCAACCTGGCCGTGCCCCAGGACGCCCAGAAGATCGTCACGGCCTCGGTGGTCTACGCCACCAACTGGGGCGAGGTCTTCTGCCTCACCGCGCGCAACCCGGACCAGAAGATTCTGAAGCAGGCCTCGGCCTTCCTGCGCGACGTCCTGCCCCAGCCCCTGCCCCAGCCGCCGGAGATGGGCCTGTACATCCCCCGCAAGTCCCAGTGTCCGCGCATCCGGCTTCTCTGATCCCCGGAATTTGACTCCCCACGGGTTCGGGCGTAGAAAAGCGCCATATCGCCGAATCCCGCCAGGGGCGGGAGCGGGGGAACCACCCTTTGGGGCGCATCGCCGCAAGGCGTAGGGCACTTCTCGGCCCGAGCCCGTCAGCTAACCTCGCAGGCGTCGAGGAGACTTCCTTCCGAAGGCTGCGGGGGGAGCCTCCCTGCGGTCACGCGCGCGAGGAAAGCCTCCCGGCCCCGCCGTTTCCGGTCGGCGGCCTCCTTCCTTTCCGACCGCCGCGCCGCGCGGATTCCCACAGCCAAGAAGGAGGGACTGCATGTCCCGGTCTTCGCTGACGGCTCGCCTCCGGGCGCTCGTTCTCGGCCGCCCCCTCGATCCCGAGGATCGCGGCCTGTTCCACAAACTGGCCCTGGCCTCGTTCCTCGCCTGGGTCGGTCTGGGCGCCGACCCCCTGTCCTCGTCCTGCTACGGCCCCTCGGAGGCCTTCCTGGCCCTGGGCGGACACCACGCCCTCTCCCTGTTCGTGGCCCTGGCCACCGTGGTCACGGTCTGCGTCATCAGCGCGAGCTACACCCAGATCATCGATCTCTTCCCCACGGGCGGCGGCGGCTACCTCGTGGCCGGACGCCTGCTCTCGCCCACCGTGGGCATGGTTTCCGGCTGCGCCCTGCTCATCGACTACGTGCTGACCATCACGCTCTCCATCGCCAGCGGGGCCGACGCGGTGTTCAGCTTCCTGCCCCCCTCCTGGCAGGGCGGGCGGCTGGCCTTCGCCCTCGCGGGCGTGATCCTGCTCACCGTGCTCAACCTGCGCGGGGTCAAGGAGTCCGTGAGCGTTCTCGTGCCGATCTTCCTGGCCTTCCTGGTGGGGCACGTCTTCCTCATCCTCTACGGCCTGGGCCGGCACCTGGACGGCCTGCCGGAGATCGTGTCCCGGGCCGCGGCCGACGTGGGCGCGGCGCAACGGGACCTGGGGCTCTGGGGCATGATCGCCCTCATCCTGCGGGCCTACGCCATGGGCGCGGGCACCTATACGGGCCTGGAGGCGGTGTCCAACGGCCTGCCGGTGCTGCGCGAGCCCAGGGCACGCACCGGCAAGCGGACCATGCTCTACATGGCCCTGTCCCTGTCCTTCATGGTCGTGGGCCTGATCCTCAACTACATGCTCCACCGGGTGGAGTTCCAGTCCGGAAAGACCCTGAACGCCGTGCTCTTCGGGGCCATGACCAATTCCTGGGGCGTGGCCGGGCCGGTGGTCGTCTCGGCGGTGCTGGTGACCGAGGCGGCCATCCTCTTCGTCGCGGCCCAGGCCGGATTCCTCGACGGCCCGCGCATCCTGGCCAACATGGCCCTGGACCGCTGGGCCCCGGCCCAGTTCGCGCACCTGAGCGACCGGCTGGTGACCCAGAACGGCATTCTGCTCATGGGCGGCGCGGCCCTGCTGCTCATGGAGATCACCGGCGGCTCGGTGGAAGTGCTTCTCGTGCTCTACAGCATCAACGTCTTCGTCACCTTCATCCTTTCCCAGGCGGGCATGGTCCGGCACTGGCGGCAGGCGCGCGGCGAGGAGCCGCACTGGCGCAAGGGGCTGGTGCTCAACGGTCTGGGCCTCGTGCTCACGGGTTTCATCCTGGCCACCATCGTGGCCGTGAAGTTCTTCGAGGGCGGCTGGGCCACCCTGGTGGTCACCGGCGCCCTGGCCGGGGTCGCCCTGCTCATCCAGCGGCACTACCGGCGGGTGGGCGCGCTGGTGCGCAAGCTGGACGGTCTCAAGCAGTCGGTGGAGGAGGACATGAGCCGCCTGCCCGACAACCCGGAGCCGGGCGACCTCTCCGCGCCCGCCGGCTCGCTCTCGCGCACGGCGGTGGTCCTGGTGAGCGGCTACAACGGCCTGGGGCTGCACAGTCTGCTGGCGATCCACCGGCGTTTTCCCGGCGAGTTCAGCAACTACGTCTTCCTTTGCGCCGGGGCAGTGGACGCGGGCGTCTATCGCGGCAAACGGGAGATGGAGGAGCTGCGGGACCGGCTCTCGGGCGAGATGGGGCAGTACGTCCGACTCATGCGGCGGCGCGGCTATCACGCCGAGAGCGTGCTCGGGCTGGGCACCGACGTGGTGGAGGTGATCGCCGGGCTCTCCGAGGAGATCGGCGCGCGCTACCCCTGGTCCGTGTTCTTCGCGGGCCAGATCGTGTTCCCCAGGGAATCCTTCTGGACCAGGCTCCTGCACAACCAGGTGGTCTTCGGCGTACAGCGCAGGCTCCTGCGCCGGGGGCTGCCCTTCACCGTGATCCCGGTTACGGTCTGAACGGGCGGGGCGGGGTCAGTCCGTGTCCAGCCCGCGCAGCCGGGCGGCCGAGGACGGGCCCTTGAAGGCCGCGCCGAGCGGGGCCTGGAAGGGCTTCTTGAAGAGTTCGGCGTAGAGTTTCTTGGCTTCCTCGAAAAAGGGATTGAGGTTCAGGGCCCGGGCGATGCTCGCCTGGGCCTCGGCCTCTTTCCCCGCGAGGTGCAGTGCCTTGCTGAGGTTGTAGTGGATATGCTCGTCGTCCGGGGTCATCTCCAGGGCTCGGGCGTAGGCCTCCACCGCGCCGTCCAGGTCGCCGTCGCGGCGCAGCTTGAGCCCGAGGATCTTGTACGGGTTGTGGGCCTCGCGGTTGTGCTTGAGGACCTGGATGAAGGCCATTTTGGCCTCCTCGAAGCGGTCCAGCTGGGCCAACACCTCGGCGGCCTTCTCGATGTTCGTCTTGTAGCGCTCGAAGTCGCCCCGGGCCTTGTAGGCCTCGGCCAGGCCCTTGTAAGCCTCGGCGAAAAGCTCGTTGTACTTGAGGGCCTTCTGGAAGGCGACCACGGCCTTGGCGTATTCCTTCCGCACCAGGAAGGAGCAGCCCATGTCGTAGTAGAACTGGGCCTCGTTGCCCTCGCTGATGATCTCCTCGTAGTGCTCGGCGGCGGCCTGGTGGTCTCCCTGTTCGGCCAGGGCCCGGGCCTTCTCCATGCGCTTGCGCTGCGCGTCCGGGTAGTCGGCCATGCGTCTGGCCGCCAGGATGTACTTCTCCAGGGTCTTGGGCGCGTAAGGCCGGATCACGTATCCCGAACAGCCCTGGCCGATGGCGTCCAGGACGTACTCCCGGCTGTTCATGAGCGAGATCATGATCACCGGCAGGCTGCGCTGCTTCATCTCCCCGCGCAGCTTGGTCAGGAATTCCAGGCCGGTCATGTCGTCCAGGCCCGAGTCGCAGAGCACGAGGTCCACGCCGAGGCGTTCGATGTGGTCCAGGGCGGCCCGGCCCTTCTCGAACACCAGGACCACGCCGGGCGCGAACAGGCGCATGATCTTCTTGTCGATCTTGGCGTGGGTCTTGTTGTTGCTGAGCACTGCGACCCGGTCGAAGGCCTGGTAGGCCGCCGCGTCGTGGGTGGGCTCTTTCATCCCACCGGCATTACTTGTTCTTTGCACCAGGAGTCAACAGGGCGTTATGGCTTCGGGCCGCCGCGCCCCGGACCGCGTCACCGGCCGGAAATCGCCTCCCCACGGGCCTCGTCGCGGAAGATCACGATCATGCTGGTCCCCGTGGAATCATCGGTGCGGCAGACGATGTTCGCCCCGTGGGTCCTGGCCACGAGAGCCGCGAAATATGTCCCCAGGCCCGTACCGGACTCCTTGCCGCAGGTCACGTACTTCTCGAAGATCCGTTTGCGGATTTCCCGGGGCACGGGCTGGGAGTTGGACACGCTGATCTGGCGGTGCGGCGCGTTCTCCAGTTGGATGTGCACGCTGTCCCCGGAGGCCGACGCCTCGATGGCGTTTTGCATGAGGTTGCGGAGCATGGCCCGCAGCAGGGGCATTTCGCCGGAAACGGGAAAGGTCTCGTCGCCCCGGACTTCCTTCCCGTCCAGGCTGATGCGCATGGACACGCCCTGGCCGCGCAGGAAGGGGGTGAATTCCTCCTCCAGGCCGCAGACGATTTCCACCAGGTCCACCTCCCGTTTGCGCAGGGAATAGATGCCCTTCTCCATCTTGAAGATGTCCAGGTGGGTGCGGATCATGTCCAGCATGCGGTAGCCGGCGGCGCGGATGCGCTTGACGTGGTCCATCTGTTCCGCGTTCAGGCCTCCTTCCCGCAACAGCAAGTCGGGATAGCCGATGACGAGATTGAGCGCCGACTTCAGGTCGTGGCGGTTGATGCGCTCCACCTCCTCGCGGATCATCTCGGCCTTCTCCCGGGCCTGCATTTCCTTCAGCAGCTGGAGGTTTTTCCGCTCCAGCTCCATGGTGCTGCATTGGAGCTGGTAGGTGCGTTGCGCCACCAGCCCTTCCAGCAGATCCTGCTGTCCGGCCAGCCATGTTTCGTGTTCCTGTATCTTGGCCAGCATGGTGTTGAATTCGGCCACCAACTGGCCGATCTCGTCGTTGCTCTCGCAGTCCACCCGCCGAGCGTAGTCCTTGTCCCGGGAAATTTCGGCCACGGTCCGGGCCAGGCGCGTGAGCGGTTCGGAGAGGTTCCGGCGGACGCGCCGGGAGACCCGGACGCAGACCGCGAACACAGCCAACAGGATGAGCGCGGCCAGGCCCATGTCGCGCAGAAGGGTGTTCCACTGGTCCCGCAGGGAGAGGGTGATGCGCAGGATGCCGCCCCGGCCGTCCGAGGGAAGGGGCTGGCTCACCGTCAGGTCGTGGAGCCGCGCCTCCGCCTGGGGAGTATCCGTGGCGGCGAAGGGCGGGGCCGTGCCCCAGGAGGCGAAGAGGGCGCCGTCGGCGGTGTAGACCGCCGCTCCGGTCACGCTGGGGACCAGGCGCAGGGCCGCGAGGTTTTCCCCGGCGGCCTTCGGGTCGTCGAACTCAAGGGCCGCCACGGTGGAGGCCGCCGTCAGGGCGGCCAGGGCCAGGGCCTTGTCCTTCGCGTCCCTCCGGTAAGAGTGCAGGATGGGCCAGACGCTCAGGGCCAGTTCCAGGACCAGGGCGAGCAGGGTGAGCCCCAGGATGGCCGCGCTGATCTTGCGCCGCAGGGAGACGAAGCCCCGGGGGGAGTTATTCCGCATCATCGAGTATCCTGGCCAGTTGGAGCAGCCGGGAGCTGATCGTGATTCCGGCTCGGAGCGCGGCCCTTGGGTTGATTTCCAGGCTGAGCCTGCCGTCGGACTCCCGGAGGTTGACCATGAGCCCGCTGGGGCGCTGTTCCAAGCCGTAGCCGATGGTCAGGACCGGGCTGTCCTTGAGCCGCTCGATGATGGCGGCGGCCTCGCGCGGCGGAGTGCCGTTGAGCAGGAGGATGCGGCAGCCGGGCGCGGGCCACTGCTCCAGCAGGATTTCGGGCGGAGGCGGCACGGCCGCGAAGTGCGGCCGAATGGCACGGGCGTCCGTGGCGGCGACGGCCACCGGCGTGCCGCTCCCGCCCTGGATGGAAGCGGGCCAGGAGACGTATTTCACGATGCGGGTCACGAACAGGGCGCAGAGCTGGTCGCCGGAGGCGGCCAGCTCTGCGCCGCCGCGGGCCTCCCTGGCTCCGGGCCAAAGACAGACGGCCAGGATCACCAGCGGGAGCAGGGCGCGGGCCTTGTTCAGAAATCCCATGTGAGTCTCAGGCTGAAGCTGGTGTCCACCTGGAGCAGCGAATATTCCTGCTGCGCGCCCAGCAGGTTCTGCCCGATGAGTTCCAGGAGCAGGCCGTCGCGGACTTTCCAGGAGGCATGGGCGTCCATGGTGAAGTAGCCCGGGATGCGTTCCTCGGTGGGGCTGTCCAGGTAGGCCAGGGAAAAATCCAAGCCGATGTCCCGCGTGAGACGGCTCATGGCCATGAGCTTGGCTTCCGCCACGGTGTTCTGTTCGATCTCCGGATACTCGTGGCCGTCCACGGAGATCCGGTCGAAATCCTGGCGGATCAGGCTCAAGGAGGGGCGCAGGGTGAGCCACTCGCGGGCCTGCCAGTCCAGCAGCATCTCGGCGCCGTAGGCGTTGCCGTTCAGGGTGTTGGCCACGGTGCCGGTGTGCGCGGCCCTGTCCAGCCGGATGCCGTTGAGCCGGTCGTAGTCGTTGGCGAACAGGGAGACGTCCAGGCTCAGCTCTCGCGAGAGGTGGCGGCGGTAGCCGGCTTCGTAGGCGATCAGCTCCTCGTTGGACAGGCCGTTGGGGGCGTGGATGGTGTACTCGTCCGGGCCCTGACGGATTTTGTAGGTGCCTTCCCGCTGCCAGCGGTTCGCCGCGCGCACGGCCCGCGAGACCGCGAGCCAGAATTCCTGGCGGTCCAGGGTGTGCAGGAGGCGGGCCGTGGGCTGGATTTCCAGCGCGCCCCGGCCCTGGTAGTCGAACTTGGAGCCGAGGATGAGGAAGAGGCGGTCCGGGACGAGGCGGATCTTGTCCTGGACGAAGGCGCTCGACTCCAGGGTGTAGGAGTTCATCCGCTCCATGCTCCAGTCCGGGCCGTTCTCGAAGCTGTCCCAGTAGTAGCGGGCCCCCAGGCCCCAGCTCAGGCGGTGGACGCCGATCTCCTCCATGGCGTCCTGGAATTCGGCGTCCCAGACGTTCTCGATCCCGTCGCGGCCATCGCTGTTCTGCCATTCCCGCATGTAGGAGGTGCGCAGGCGCATGCCCGAGTCCAGACCGGTGGCCCGGTCCCACGTGAACTGCCAGTATCCGCCGGCGGTGTCCCTCGGGCCCGGGGCCATGATCTGGGGCATGGCCGCGCCGCCCTCGTCGAGTTGGGAGCGGACGATTTCGCCCTGCAGGGATATCTCGTCGGTGAAGGCGTTGCGCCAGTCCGCCCGGAAGCCGCTCCGGCCCTGCCGCCAGTTGCGCGAACTGCTCGTGTGGTGGCCCGGGTCCTCGATCCGAAGCCCGTCCTTGTAGCTGGCCTTGGCGTAGGCCCGGTAGTGCAGGTCGTCCCCGACGGCCGCGCCCAGGCGCAGGCTCTGCTCGATGCCGTCCGTGCCCGCCAGGGTGACGCTTTGCGCTCCCTGGGTCTCGGACGCGGGCTTGGTGATGATGTTGATGACTCCGGTGAAGGAGTCCGAGCCCCAGAGGCTGGTCCAGACGCCCCGGATCACTTCGATGCGTTTGACCGTCTCCAGGGGGATGTTCTGGTTGCTCCAGTCCACTTCGGTCCGTGTCGGCGAGGTGATCGGACGGCCGTCCACGAGCACGAGGTGCTTGTTGTTGAGCATGCTGTTGAAGCCCCTGACGCCCACGCTCCACTTGTCCGTGTCGGTGCGGGCCACATGCACGCCGGGCGCGAGCTTGAGGGCTTCGGGAATGTTCGTGGCCCCGGAACGCCGGATGTCCTCCTCGGTGATGACCGTGACGGCCCCGGCCACCTGGGACAGGGGTTCGTTGCGCTTGGAGGCCGTGACCACCCTCGCGTCCAGGATGTCTTCCATCTCCACGCCGGAGAGGCGCGGGTCCGCGTCCTGCGCCCACGCCGAGGCGGCCCAAAGGCAGAGCAGGAGAGCGGCGGAGAGGACGCCCGGGAGTCCCGGACGAAAGCGCATCAGGCGTTCCTGGCAGGAGCCGCCGCCATGAGATAGCCGCGTCCCCGGATGGTCTTGATGCTGGCCTTGCCGTCCAGTTTCTTGCGCAGATTGCTCATGTGCACGTTGAGCACGTAGTCGTCGAAGTCCAGCCCCTTGCCCAGGGCCTGCTCCATGAGCGTTTCCCGCTCCACGATGCCGCCCAGGTTCCGTCCGAGCATCTCGACGATGCTGAACTCCGTGGCCGTGAGGTGGATCGGGCGTTGGCCGATGCTGACCATGCGCGAGGCCGGGTCAATGAGCACCTCGCCGACGCGGATGGCCGCGCCACCGGGAGAGGCCGGGTGCGCGCCGCCCGCCAGGGGCCCGGAGGTCCGGCGCAGGACGGCCCGCATCCGGGCCAGCAGCTCGCGCAGGGGGAATGGTTTGGGGATGTAGTCGTCCGCGCCCTTCTCCAGGCCGACGACGCGATCCACCTCCTCGCCCCGGCCGGTGAGCATGATGATCGGCACGCCCGAGTCCTTGCGCAGCCGCCCGAGGACCTCGAACCCGCTGGTGTCCGGGAGCATGATGTCCAGGATGACCAGGTCGTAGGGGGTTTCCGCGAACCGGCGCAGGCCTTCGCCGGCCGAGTGCGCGGCGTGGACCGTGATGCCTTCGCCCCCGAGATACTTGGAGAGCAGTTCGCCCAGTTCCTGGTCGTCATCAATAAGCAATGTTGTCGTCATGTGGGCACCATTTTTTGTTTCAAAATAAATCTTCAGGATGAGAAGCGGAAGAATTTTAATATAAAGAAACATTAAAATGACAATTGAAACATAAGTTCTCTTCTTGAAAATCAATAATAATCGAAATATAAATTGATAGGGAAAAAAATTCCCATCGTAAACGCTGGTGCTGTGTTCCTCCGTATATCCATTCAGAAGACGTTCCGTACTCATCGTGAGCGGGACAATGCATGGATGCACAACTATTCAAGGAGGAACCATGTCGCTCGTCATCAACAACAACCTCATGGCGAATTCAGCGGCCCGGCATCTGACCGACGCCTACAGCAAGTTGTCTTCGTCCACTGAAAAGCTGTCCTCGGGACTGCGGATCAACTCCTCGGCCGACGACGCCGCGGGCAT
The DNA here is from genome assembly GCF_023660105.1 of Desulfovibrio aminophilus. NCBI lineage: Bacteria > Pseudomonadati > Thermodesulfobacteriota > Desulfovibrionia > Desulfovibrionales > Desulfovibrionaceae > Desulfovibrio > Desulfovibrio aminophilus. The sequence continues at coordinate 47,802 of NZ_JAMHGA010000002.1, forward strand.
GGCCGTCAGCGAGCTCATGAAGTCCGACGTGGCCACGCTGAACCAGGGCGTGCGCAACGCCAACGACGGCATCTCCATGATCCAGACCGCCGACGGCGCGCTCTCGGTCATCGACGAGAAGCTCATCCGCATGAAGGAACTGGCGGAGCAGGCCTCCACCGGCACCTACACCTCGACCCAGCGCCTGATCATCGACTCCGAGTACCAGGCCATGGCCTCGGAGATCACGCGAATCGCCAACGCCACGGACTTCAACGGCATCTACCTGCTCAACGGCAACCTCTCCGGCGACGGCCTGACCGTCCACTTCGGCACGGGCAACGATTCGTCCGAGGACAAGTACAGCGTGGTCATCGGCAACAGCACCGCCGGAGCCCTGGGCGTGGGCCATGCCGCCACGGGGGCGGGCGCCAGCGTCTCCACCCAGGCCCTGGCCCAGGCCGCCCTGGACGCCCTGGACAAGGCCGTGGTCAGCAAGGACAACATCCGCGCCAACCTCGGCGCCTTGGAAAACCGGCTGAACGCCACCATCTCCAACCTCGAGGTCCAGTCCGAGAACCTGTCGGCCGCCCAGTCCCAGATCGCGGATGTGGACGTGGCCACGGAGATGACCAACTACACGAAGCAGCAGATCATCACCCAGTCCGCGGTGGCCATGCTCTCGCAGGCCAACTCCCTGCCCCAGATGGCGCTCTCGCTCATCCAGGGCTAGTAGCGGCCGTCTGCCTCCTCCAATCCAAGGCCCGGGGAAATCCGGGCCTTCTTTTTTCTCCTGTCGTTTTTTTGGGGCCGAACGTTTCACCCGGCGGCGGGGAATTTTTTGCCTTTTCCTTCTCCTCTCTTGTTTTCCTGGGAATTGTCCCATGATTTTAGGCTGTTCATTCCTTGCGAAAGATTCGCGATCTTTATTTTTCTATGGTTGTTTTGCTGTTTTATTGAGTTTTAGCTGAATAATTATTTGTGTTCATTAATGATATTATATTGAATATAAATAATTGGAGGAATTTGAATTGCAGATGGTTGGTAACGAGGAAATGAAATGCATACCGAGCTTAGATGTACATACGACATATTTTTTGAAAATTACTCACGATTCATAATGTCGTGTATAAAAAATTTCATCCGTATGAATAACATTCCGATAAATCATGAAGATGTAGATGATATATATCAAAATATAGCGATAAAAATCATCAAGAACAAATACATTGAAAAGTACGACAATGAAAAAAGCTCCATGTCGACGTGGATAGGCACGATTTCTCGGACAACAGCGATCGATTACTACAGAATGAAGAGGCATCACTACAATGAAACGGATATTTCTGAAGCGGATTCGTGTGTCGGACAAGAGGATGTCCAGCCCGGACTGCAGCTGCCCGGCGGCGTGCTGAGCAGGCGGCAGGCGCAGGTCATCTCCCTGTTCTTTCAGGAGGGACTGGAGGCCGGGGAGATCGCCGGACGGCTCGGCATCTCTCCGCAAACCGTCCGCAGCATCAAGTTTCAGGCCCTGGAGAAGTTGCGCAGGCACTATGGCGCGGTCTCGGAGGAAGAGGTCGCGCAAAGGAGGAAGGCCCCATGAGCACCACCGAGGCGACCAGCTATTACAGCTCTCTGCTTTCGTCATCGTCCACGACCACGGCGGCCGCGACGACGGAAAGCTCCTCGTCCACCAGCAGCCTGACGTCGGAGGATTTTCTGACGCTGCTGCTGGCCGAGATCGAGAACCAGGACCCCACCGAACCCTTGGACAACGCCGAGATGGTCAGCCAGCTCACCGGCTATTCCCAGCTGGACCAGCTCACCGCCATCAACGAGAAGCTCGGCGACCTGACCGACAGCCTGGGCTCGGTCACGGCCTCCAACAGCCTGAGCTACATCGGCAAGACCGTCGAGGCCGAGGGTTCGACCATCAGCAAGTCGGAGGAGGAGATCTCCCCCCTGGGCTTCACCCTGGGGGACGACGCCTCGTCCGTGACGGTCAACGTCTACAACTCCTCCGGCGACATCGTGGCCACCGACACCTTCTCGAACCTGGAGGAGGGCGGCCACACCTACCAGTGGGACGGCCTGGACGCCGACGGCGACGCCGCGGCCGACGGCATCTATTCCGTGATCATCACCGCCCAGGGCGGCACCGGGGCCGACGTGGACGTGACCACCACGGCCAGCGGCGTGGTCACCGGCCTGTCCTCGGACTCCGACGGGGTCACCCTCACCCTGGACGACGGGCGGACCGTGAAGCTGACGGACGTCATTTCGGTCACGGCCTGAACGGATCGCGCACCATCAACCGTATCTTTCAGAAGGAGAAGGGACATGAGCGTCACGGGATCGATGTACACCGGCATTTCCGGCCTGCAGGCCCAGAGCCAGGCCATCTCCGTGGTCAGCAACAACTTGGCCAATACGAGCACCACGGCCTACAAGTCGTCCTCCATCACATTCGAGGACGTATTCTACAGCACGCTCTCCACCGGGGGCACCCTGGACCAGGTGGGCAACGGCGTCACGGTCTCCGCCGTCTATACCGACTTCTCCCAGGGGTCCTACCAGTCCACCAACTCGGCCACCGACGTGGCCCTGACCGACGACGGCTTCTTCATCGTCCGGGACTCCAAGACCGACAGCACCTACTACACCCGCGACGGCAACTTCACCTTCAACACCTATGGCTATCTGGTGGACTCCAGCGGCAACCGGGTCCAGGGCTGGGGCATGGTGGACGGCTCCCTCACCGGCGGGCTGGTGGACATCCGGCTGGAGGACTCCCAGTCGCCGCCCGCGGCCACCAGCGAGGTGAACATGATCGTGAACCTCGATTCCGAGTCCACCGACGACGCCGTGACCTCGGACATCTACACCTCGCTCTTCGACTCCTATGACGGCGCGCAGGAGCCGCCGCTGGGCGATTCGCTCTATTCCTACTCCTCCACCATCACGGTCTACGACGAGAACGGCGCGTCCCACGACCTGACCGTCTATTTCGACAAGGTCACGACCAACGACGACGGCTCCATCGTCTGGGAGTACATCGTCACCTGCGACGCCGGTGACGACCAGCGGGTCTACGACGGCACGGACGTGGGCTCCACCAGCGCCGCCGGTCTGCTCATGGCCGGAACCATGACCTTCAGCACCTCCGGCAAGATGGAGTCCCTGTCCGCCTTCAGCCTGGACGACAGCGTGCTCGGTTCCGGCGGGGCCATGGACAAGGCCAACTGGTCGCTGTCCTCGTTCGACGCCAACGGCCTGCCCCTGCTGGAGGCCAACTTCACCAACTCGGACGAGAACCAGGCCATCGCCATCAACTTCGGGCTCTCCAACTCCGACCCGGCCACGGGCACGGGCTGGGACACCAGCGGCGGCGTGAGCACCCTGGCCGACCTGACCTCGGCCACGGCGGTGGACGATCTCCCGGAGTTCAACAGCAGCCGCCTCGCGTCCAACTACACCACCAGCTACACCTCCAGCTCGGCCACCTACACCCTGACCCAGGACGGCTACGCCTCCGGCGTGTTGAAGGGGGTCTCCATCGACGACGGCGGCGTGCTGTGGGCCTCGTACACCAACGGCCAGAGCGTCGCGCTCTACACCCTGGCCCTGGCCGACTTCGCCAACGAACAGGGCCTGGAGGCCCTGGGCGGCAACCTCTACGGCGCCACGGCCCAGTCCGGCCAGGCCACCATCGGCACGGCGGGCACCGCCGGATTCGGCGACGTGGCCTCCAACTGCCTGGAGCAGTCCAACGTGGACACGGCCACCGAGCTGACCAACCTGATCATCCTGCAGGCCGCCTACCAGGCCAACAGCAAGGTGGTCACCACGGCGAACACCCTGCTCCAGACCGCGATCAGCATGAAGAGCTAGCCGGAGTGGGTGCGGAGGAGAACGGCCATGATCAACGCCCTGTACAACCTCGGCCTGAACGCCCTGCGCAACGCGCAGGTGTCCCTGACGAACACCTCGAACAACATCGCCAACGCGGACACCGAGGGCTACCAGCGCACCGAGACGAACTACGAGACCTCCTCCTCGATCACGATCCGCGGGCTCATGGTGGGCACCGGCGCGGAGGTCGACTCCATCACCTCCCAGTGGGACAAGTTCGTGGAGGCCCAGTACCTGGACGCCTCCGCGGACCTGAGCCGGGAAAACGCGGCCCTGGAGTACCTCTCCCAACTCGACACCCTGTTCTACCAGGACGAGGACGAGGGGTTGGCGGTCTCTCTGGACGAGTTCTGGGCCTCCTGGAGCGAACTGGCCGCCGACCCCACGTCCACCTCCGCCCGGGAGGCCCTGCTCGGGGACGCGACGACCCTGGCCTATGCCCTGAACACCCTCTCGGAGGAATTGGACGGCACGGTGGAGAGCATCAACAGCGAGATCGTGAGCGAGGTGGGCGAGGCCAACGACCTCATCGACCAGATCGCGGCCGCGAACCAATACATCGCCGCCAACCAGGACGACAACCAGGCCATCTCCGACCGGGCGCAGCTTGTCCGCGAATTGAACGCGCTCATCGGGGTGAACGTCATCGAGCAGTCAAACGGCCAGATCACGATCCTGACCGAGGAGGGCTACAATCTCGTGGACGGGAACACGACGCACCACCTGGCTTACGCGGAGGCGGGCACGACCGAGTCGCTCACCCGCGGCTCCACCTATGACGGCGAAATCCAGTACTCCGGCGACTCCAGCGAGGAACTGCTTCTGCAGTTCGTGAGTTCCGGCCCGGATGGCTCGGCCCAGTTCAAGGTCTCGCTTGACGGCGGCGAGACCTGGCTCACGGGCGACGACGGAAACACGCTCCTGTATACGGCCGACGGCGCGACGAACTCCGTGACCATCGAGGGCGTGGAGATCTCCTTCAGCGGCGTCGGGGACCACGCCGAGGGCGACCGCTACACGATCATGCCCAAGTCCGGGCTCTACTGGGAGAAGGGCGACGGTTCCCTGGTCAACATCACGCCCCTGACCGACGAGAGCGGCGTGAACGTGGACGGCCGGACCTCGGGGGGCAGCCTCGCGGGCCTCTTCCTGGCCCGGGACGACGTGGTGGTGCCTGCCCGGGACGAACTGGACGACCTGTCGCGCTCGCTCATCTGGGAGGTCAATTCGCTGCATTCCCAGGGGGCCGGGCTGGAGGCCCAGGATTCCCTCACGGGCGCCTATTCCGTGGAGGACCAGACCGCCGCGCTCTCCAACTGCGGTCTGACCTTCGGCGATGCGATCCAGGCCGGGACGCTGGAACTGGTCATCTATGACGCCGACGGGGCCGTCTCGACCACGGCGGACATCAGCGTGGCCCCCTCCGAATCCCTGGACGACCTGGTGGCGGACATCAACGCGGCCTGCGGCGGGGAGCTGACCGCCTCGGTGGACGGGGACGGCAGGCTCGTGCTGAGCGCGGCCACGGGCCAGAGTTTCGAGGTAGCCGGGGACTCTTCCTCGGTTCTGGCCGCCCTGGGCCTGAATACCTTCTTCGACGGCAACGACGCCGGCGACATCGCCGTCTGCTCTTCCATTGCGGGCGACCTCGCGCACATCAACGCCGGAGCAGTCGGGGACGATGGGCTCGTCGCCAGCGGCGGCAACGATGTCGCCTCCTCCATCGCGCGCCTGGCCGAACAGGAAGTGGCCATCGGCACGGGGCGCTCCTCCTCCGAGAGCACCTATTCCGAGTTCCTCGGCGGCCTGGTGTCCTTCATCGGCTCCGCCGCCGCCTCGGCGGAGTCCAAGGGAAGCTATGCCGAGGTCTCGGCCCAGTATTATTCCGACCAGCAGGCCTCGGCCAGCGAAGTGAACGTGGACGAGGAACTGGTGAACCTGACCAAGTACCAGCAGTCCTATCAGGCCGCCGCGAAGATGATCGAGGTGACCAGGTCCCTGATGGACACCCTGCTGGACATGGTCTGATCAGGAAGGGGGAATTCCATGCGCGTCAGCACGTCCCAGATCTTTTCCGCGAGTCTCAGCCAGATCAACTCCTCGCTCAACGAGGTGGTGCGCCTGAACCAGGTCAATTCCTCGCAGAAGCGGATCAACGCGCCCTCGGACGACCCCTCGGGCATGGCCCGGGTCGTGAACTTGCGTTCCTACGACAGCGCACTCGCGCGCTACGCGGATACCTGCTCCACGGCGGATTCCTATCTGAGCCTGGCCGACACGCAGCTCGCAAAGGCCAGCGAGAAGATCACCTCCGCCCTGGAGCAGGTGGAGCAGGCTTCCACCGGAACCTACACCACCACCCAGATGCGGCAGATGAGCACGGAGTTGTCCGGCTACCTGGACGCGCTGCTCTCCATCGCCAACAGCAAGATGGGCGACGATTACGTCTTCGGCGGCGACGAACTCGGTTCCTCGGCCTTCGAGGCGGGGCTCGGCGTGACCGTCACCGGCGAGGACATGGCCGCCTCGGACGTGGCCTCGGTCACGGGCGAGGCCGACACGACCATCGCCGTGCGCTTCACGTCCGACGGCACGGTGGGCGCGGACTCCCTGACCTACGAATACTCGATCGACGGCGGCGAGACCTGGACCGGCGGCACGCTGGCCGCGAGTTCCTCCTCCCTGACCATCGGGGACTGCCAGGTGACCCTCGCCAGCGGCGCCTCGCTGATCGCCTCGGACGGGGAGGGCGGCGGCAGCTCTTTCCTGGTCCGCGAGGCGATTTTCTATACGGGCGGCGACAAGGCCATGTCGGTGGACATCTCCCAGGGCGTGGCCGTGGACATGACCAGCGTGGGCAGCGGCATCTTCGGAGGCGTGGACCCGGACACGGGGCAGGCCTTTTCCGGGGCCAATCTCTTCGAGAACATCTGCGAATGCATCGCCTACATGGATCAGGGCGACTCCGACAAGGTTGCTGAATATCTGGAGAAGATCAGCGCGGCCCAGGAACGCCTGGAGACCGGCGCGGCGGGCGTGGGCTCGCGGGAGACCAAGATCGACGCCGTGAACAGTTCCATCACCCAGATCCGCTCCGTGACGAGTTCGAGCATCAGCGGCGAGGAGGACGCGGACCTCACCAAGGTGCTCGTGGATTTGAAACAGGCCAACTATGTTTACGAGTCCGTGCTTTCGTCCACCTCGAACATCATGCAGATGAGCCTGCTCGATTACCTGTAGGAGGCGAGCCATGTCGGACTCTTCTTCCGTTTCGAGCACCACCTCGACGTACACGAACACGAGCTCCGGCCGGATCACTTTCAGCGGCCTGGGCAACGGCACGGACTTCACGGAGATCATCGACGCCACCATCGAGGCCGAGAGCTACCGTCTGGATGAGTACAAGACGGAGAAGGCCGAGCAGGAGAAGATCATCTCGGCCCTGGAGACGCTGTCCGACGAGATGGCTTCCCTGAACAGCACCCTGGAGGATATGAACGGCCTCGACTCGTTTCTGGCCATGGACGCCAGCTCTTCGTCCACCGCTGTGGGCGCGGAAGTCAGCGGCGAGGCCGTCGAGGGAACGCACACCGTGGTGGTGGAGCAGCTCGCCCAGAGCGACATCTGGGCCAACACGGGCTATTCCTTCTCCTCCGAGGACGCGCTGGTGGCCTCTTCGGCCACGACCCTCGCCTTCAGCTACGCCGGGTCGAGCATCACCTTGGACGTGGCGGCGGGGACGACCATCGACGGGCTGGTGGACGCGATCAACAGTTCCTCGCTCTGCAAGGGCAAGGTGCAGGCCAGCCTGATCTATGACGGCGCATCGTATTATTTCCTCCTCTCCGGCGAGGACACCGGCTCGGCCAACACGATCTCCATTGTAGATGGCGGGACCCTGGCGGGCTTCGATTCGAGCAACTTCACCAACACCCAGACCGCCCAGGATTCCCTGATCAGGGTGGACGGCTTCCCGCCGGGCGCGGACCAGTGGATCGCGCGCTCCACCAACACCGTGGACGACGTGCTCACCGGCGTGACCCTGAACCTCAAGGCGGTCACCGGCGACGAGGGCATGCAGGTGACCGTGGCCTATGACACGGACGCCATCGTCGAGAAGGTCGAGAGCTTCGTGAAGGAGGTCAACCAGATCCTCTACGACATCCAGACGCTGACCGGGCGGCTGGACACGGACTATGAGAACCCGGACGCCGTGAGCACGGACGCCAGCGACGATTCGGAAGACGACGATGACGACACGATCACGCTCAAGAGCTCCACGCTGGACATCATGTACGGCAACATCAAGAGCATCCTGTCCTCCCTGGGGCTCGGCTTCGCCCGCTACGACTCCGACACGGGAACGGGCGACACGTACGGCTCGCTCTCGCAGATCGGCATCAGCACGGATTCGGAAGAGGGATCGGACAGTTTCGGACAGCTCGTGCTGGACACTTCGGTGCTGGAGGAGGCCCTGGCCAAGGACCCCCGCGCGGTGGCCGAACTGTTCGCCGCCGACGGCGAACTGGAGTCCGACAACTCCGCGCTTCAGCCGCTCTCGATCATTTCGGGCGTGACTCCGGCCGGGGATCACGAGGTGGCGTACACCGTGGAGAACGGCGTGCTGGTGTCGGCCACCATCGACGGCCAGGCGGCCCAGGTGGAGGGCTGGACCATCACGGGCACCGGCTCCCTGTCTTCCGGCCTGTACATCCAGGTGGCGGACCAGAGCGACGGCGACCATTCCGGCACGGTGCGCGTGAAGCAGGGCAAGATCGGCCAGCTTTCCGACGCGTTGAGCGCAATGACGGCCGAGGAGACGGGCACCCTCGCCATCATGGTCAACAACTACGAGAAGGGCGTGGAGGACCTCGGCGACCGGATCGACAGCGAGTCGGCCCGGCTGGACGCCCTGGAGACCTACCTGAGCGAGAAGTACTCCCGCCTGGACGAGACGCTTTCGTATTACACCAATCTGGAAAGCACGCTCAGCAGCCTGATTTCCTCGTTGAGCGATTGACGGCCGGGGGAAAATGAAAAAGGGCTTGGAGAGATTTTCTCCAAGCCCTTCATCTTTCTGGTAGCGGGGGCACGCAACTACCGATACCAACATTCGCTGGAAGTAGCGATATAGCAGCCTTTCTTAAGGACGCCACATGACCGCTTACGGCAGTTCTTCGCGGATCACAGAGCAGGATGATCCTATGTAAAAAGGGCGGAAAGCGGCCGTTCGCCACGAGCCCGCCAATACCTGCTTCATCGACACGAGGGCAGAAATCTTATGACCTGCCCCGGCGCATCGATCCCATAAAGCTGCGTTTATGGGACTTCTCAAAATACGGAAACCGAAGTCCTTCGTGTCAGTCTATACGAAGCACTGCGTCAACCGCTTCCTTCTCGGTATCGCAATGCGTCGGCTGGAGCCGTCCGTTTCGCCATGCCCAAACGGTAAAGCCAGTCTTGGCCCGATTGTGAACAGCGCCGTTGATAATTTCTACGCGCCCCTCAGACACTAACCGAAGCAAAACACGTTTCCCGGCCTCAGCTCCGTCAATCTCAAAAAGCTTCGAGGCTGAAGCTTCCACAAGCAGATGATCGCCCTTGGTATCAATGACGATAACGGCCTTATCCACCCATACAAGGAAATCCGGCCAGTATGCCTTCCCCTCGTGCAAGAGAGGGAGAGAGTAACCGCTCCCCACCGGATTGCGAGCCCACACCCGCTGCGTTCGGTCGAGCGCTCTCGCAAACGTCACCTCAAGCGGGTTCAGTCCGGAGTACTTTCCGTGGAGCGAGCGCTTGAACTCCTCACTCGAGTTAGGGTCAATAGCTACCGGACCAACGGAGTACGGACTATCGACGTCATTCTGAAAGATCACCGAGTGCTGGATATACGCCGCGACAACTTCTTGCGCCTTGGTCCGCAGGTGATCGGCAGCAGGGCTGCTCAACTCAATCATCGCATCGAACTTGGGCTCCTCGATGTCCACGAGGTTCACAGGCCCCCCAGCCCGTCTCAGGCCGCCAGGATAGCTTCGTTGAATCTCGCGTCGGAAGACAGATCGCGCTGTGACGCGGTTTGAATGCTCGACATCGACCCACTCAAACTGAGCATCTGAATCTTCCCCAACCTTTTGGAGCACTTGCATCCGGCTTCCTTTACCCACGGTATTCTGCGCGTCTGAGCGGAAATCCATGATGGATTTGACAATACGTGAGATTGGTTCCAACGCGCGGCTGCTCTCGATACCAACCGTGGGAATGGTACGCGAAGGGTGCGGGTCGATCCGGTCACGCTTGCCGCGGGTTTTCTCGTCCTTTACCACCAGAGCAATAGACGGGTGCTCGGAAGCTAGATCTTTGCGAATATCCCTAAGAATATCATCAAAGACCCCCTTCTCATCGGTTCGAATGTGAAAGTGCGCCGTGTTCAAGATTGGGTCGTTGTAGTGCTCAGCTCCTGGCTGACGCAGCACCCGGCCAACCACCTGTGTGATTTGCCGCGCTGAAGCCATTTCCTTGTCGATGTAGGCAAAGCAGCAAGCAGGATCATCCCATCCTTCTTGGAGTCCAAGATTGAAGATCACATGCTCATAGTCTCCTGCTGTGAAGCGGGCATAGTCCTTCTCCCCACCATCAAACAGGTGCATTTCAGGAGGTTTCGGGGAGTCTTTCGAGAACTTTAGTTGGCAATATATAGCTATCTTCTCGGGCTTGATCTTGGCGACATCAACGAGGTGACGCCAGATAAGAATTGGACGCGCCTGCCGGTCTTTGAAGGGACGCTTCAAATCCTCAGCAATGGACATCCCATCGACCGTGTTCGTCGAGCAAACGTAAATTGCTTTCGGCGTGAAAGGGAGCTTGTGATCCCTCGCAACTTCCTGCGCGACCTTCAGGTCACCGAGCAAGTTATCCAGAGCCGGCTCGAGAGGCGTGATATAGCCGTCGATAGAGATACGCTCTTTTACCAGCCCTGAGAGCACGACTTCGCGGCTTGAGACCGAGGTTGAGAAATCCTCATCCTTCCATCCCTTGTCACTGCGAAGCCGACCCATAACGTTGTTCAGGCGCGGCGGCAAAGTAAGCGTCGCGCTCGCGACAATGAGCGCATCCGGTGACAGCTCCAGCAACCTTTCAGACTGCAAATCCGAGAGGTTGTGACCTTCATCATACACGATGATAAGCGGACGCCTTTGCCCCTTTTCGGTCCGCCGCTTCTTCAGTTGGCCCCAAAGAGACTCCTCAGCAAGGTCTAGCTGCGCCCGGTACACTTTCCGGTCATCGCTCGAGGTATCTTCAACGGCGAACTTGCCGACTGTGGCAACCAAAAGAACGGGAGTATCGGCGCTCGACAAATGATCAGGCGCGACCTCGAGCAACGGCAGAATGTTGAAGCCAGAAAGATTGTCGGCATACTTGCCCGAAGATAGATTCTCAAAGGTTTGAGAGACTACCACCCTGCCCTTGGAAATCCACAAGACGACGGGAGCCACACCCAGCCCATCTCGAATCTGCGCGACTGCATCCGCGAGTATGATCGTCTTACCGCTGCCGGTAATCGCAACCAGAGTCTGAAGAAAGGGGACCGTCGTCGTGCGATCCACCATCAATGGGTTGGTTGAATACTCAAAGAAACGTCTGGCAATCTGGCTTGATGCCCGCTCTTGAAAATCAATGAGCTCCATTAAGCGCTCTCGTCCTCGTTATTGTATTCGTCGTTCTCGTTCAGACCAAGGTCCGCGAGAATCTTGTCCGGAATTTTCCAGAAGCGAACGTTGGGAGACTGGAACATCTCGTAGCGAGCGTAAACATGAAAAGGCGGCTCAATACTTGCCTTTTTCGCCTCTAGGGCGACTTTCTTGTAGGTATCTATACCGAGGGAGCCGACTGGCCCACCATTGTCCCAGATGAGAAAGTACCCCTCTCCGTTGTGATCGAGACCGACCAAGTACTGATAGTTGTCCTCATCGACGCGTTTCAAACTCGGAGCCGAACGCTTGTGGTTCTCCCAGTGCGAAGTTAGAACGACATCTATGAGCTCGTCTCGCTGCATCGTGAGCACCGTCTTGGCGTCGATGGTTTTTGTAAGGAGGCGATATTCAAAGCCGCCGCCGAGAGGCGTTGCCTTTTTCCCATTCGGCCTCTTGCCGGTAACGGCATTGTGCAAACGTTGCCAAGTGAGAGTTCGGGCGTACTTATCACCATTTTCAGGAGCACCCTGCTCTATGAGCACAAATCTTCTGTCTGCCCCCGTCTCGTGGTTCATTTCAAGGACCGCGTGACCCGTCGTTCCTGAACCTGCATAGGGGTCGAGAATAAGTCCGTTATCAGGGCACCAAATCTGGATAATTTTCTTGATAAGCTTCAGCGGTTTGACAGTATCAAATCCGTGACCTCGCCCCACAACAGCATCAAGTTCCTCGATACCATCTCGAGAACGGCCGCTGAGAGACTTTGCCCAGGACATGGCATCCAGCTTAAGCGGCGGTTCACCGTCCTCCATCCAGAAGGTGTTGGGGACAGCTCCCTTCTTCACCAGTTGCTTATGGTTTTTCTTCACCGGCTTTTGACGCCCATCGATCCCCCAATACAGGACTGGCCAGTTGCCTTGTTCAAGCCGCACAGTGGCTTTGCTTCTCGCAGCGGCGATGAGCTTTTCCTTTTGGGCGTCAGTTCCACACCTAGACCACCCCTTCAAAGCTAGGGCTTTTCCACGCTCGTCTCCTAACTCTGCCGTCTCATACGCAACGTCCCAAGCCTGTAGCCAAGACTTCATTTGGTTACGGTTATTTGCCCAGTGCCGTATCCCAGGATAGTGGAATTCTCCCGTAAAGGGCGACTGGATAGCATAATCCGCAGAGGCGCTATATCCTTTTCCAGTAAGATCGCCCTGCTTCCACTCTCCAAGATCATCACTATCGACATTTCTGAAACGCGCGTTGGACTTTTCAGTGCGATCCAGCTCGCCGGTTTTCGCAAGAGCTAGATCCTTGGCATAAACCAAGACATATTCTGTTGTTACCGAAACTCCCCCAGCTTGGTTCTTGGATGTAGTTTTTTCCCAGTTTATAATCCCCAGCCGGTTCTTCTCCCCGAAGACTTCATCCAGCATCATCCCCAGGTGGAAGAGCTCGTTGTCGTCGATACAGATTGCAAGAACCCCTGAGGGCTTGAGCATCGCCTTCATGATCTGCAGGCGTGGCATCATTGCCTTAATCCACTTGGTATGACGCGATCCATCTTCGCTGGACACAATCGTACCGAGTTCGGGATCATTCGGGTCGTTGTCCCAACGGTCGTTGTAACGGAAGTATTGCCCGGTGTTATACGGAGGATCAGTTACGATGAGGTCGACCTGCCCACGATACTTATAGAGCGTGACCATAGCTTGAAGGTTCTCACCCTCAATGAGCATGTTCTTTGACTGCGCTTCAGGAGAGCCGACATGGAGCTTGGGTTCCCGCCGTGTCTGACGAGGACGGACCTTCTTGGCAATTTGCATGGCTGAGCGTTTCCCATGGAAGCTCAGAGCAACGCCGCTCGTCATCATGCTCTTGGCAAGCCGTTCAAGCTCTTCCCTGGAGAGCTTTGAGAGCTCGGTCTCGAAATCGAATTCCATGTTCTAGTTCCGCTGCAGCTTGACGCGACGTTCTTACTATGTTCCCTTTAACGAGTTGTAAGTTCTTCTGCAATCTGTTCGTGAAAAAGCACGCTGTCGGGTCGCGTCTCAGTATATTGCCTTTTTGGTGAACGGCAGCAATAGGGCCGAAAGCGCCTTTCCTGCATGTGCGTCCGTTAGTCGTACCTATTGCGCGGCCGCCGCGCCTTGGCGAAGCCGCGATCCGTGGCGATGAAGCGGTCCAGCATCGGCACGATCAGTCTGGCAGGCTCGATGGGTGCACCGCCATCGGCTAACAGAGCGCCATAGTCTATGAGGTCACGATGGAGTTGCGCGGGCAGCTCCACCGTCACCTTGACGGGCTTGTCGTCGGGCAGCGGCCCGAGTTTCAGCTTGGTCATGTCAACCTCCTGCCGGCTCGAATACCAAGTCGCGGGTCACGATGATCCTGACCGGGAAGCCGGGCCGGATGGTGAGCGTGGGCGCGACCTGCAACTGGCGCTGCACGATCTGCTGGCCGGCCTGATTGACGGTATCCTGCGCCCCGTCACGGATGGCCCGGATAAGGCGGTCCTCGTCGCTGGTCGCCAGCTCCGTGCCGACCGCGAGCAGCGTGGACAGCCCTGCGGCCTTCATCAGATCCCACCAATGATAATCGACGCCATCCTCAAGCCCTGCATAGCCGGAAGCATCCGCGCCCGGCAGGCGCTCCAGAACGATGGAACGGCCGCCCGGTAGGATCAGGCGATTCCACACCAGCAACACGCGGCGCTGGCCGAAGGTCACGCCGTCATCATATTGGCCGATAATGCGGGTGCCCTGCGGGATCAGCAGCAGCGAGCCGGTCGGGCTGTCATAGACGTTTTCCGTCACCTGTGCCGTGATCTGGCCCGGAAGGTCGGAACGGATGCCGGTGATGAGCGCGGCGGGGATCACGGCCCCGGCCTGAAGGATATAGGGCGATGCCGGCGGCGTGACGCGATCCGGGGCGACGGTCTGCCGGTCCACGGGTCCATTGAGAAATGCCGCGTGGCGATCCTGTGTCGCGGGCTGCCCGCCGAGGCCAAGCCCGGCGAGGCCGGGCATGGCCGTTCCTGCCGGCGCTCCGGTGCGCGGGCCGGACTGGAAAAAGACGTTGCTCAAGCGGGCGGCTTCTTCCTCGGCCCTGCGGCGTTCTTCTTCGGGATCGACGGCGGGCGTTGTCATAACGGGCGGCGCGACCGGCTGTCCCCTTGCCTGCGCGTCAAGGATCGGACGGCCGAGGTCGCCGGGCAGCGCCGGGCCGAGCGCTGGCCCGCTATAGTCACTCGGCAGGCCGGACAGGCCGTCCGCCGTGGGCCGGTTCTCGGTCGAATAGAGTTCTTCGCCGCCCGGTCCTGCATCGCGGGTCTGGAGCGCGTAGATCAGCGCCCCGCCGATGCCGAGAAGCGCGACCGCTCCGACGCCTGCCAGCATCTTGCGGGACAGGCGGGTGACGCGGGGCGGCTCGGCGCGCAGGCGCATGGGTGCGATGGTGTCGGTGATGGTGTTCTCGCTCATGACGGGGTGTCTCCGGTCGCGCTGGCGGGCTGCGCGGCGGCGGCCTGCGTCGGGTTGGTGCGGACGATCCTGACGACCTGCTGGCGGTTGCCGCTGCCAAGGCGCAGCTCGGCCGCGCCGAACAGGCGATCCACGATCAGGACGTTCTGATGGATACGGCTGTTGACGATCTGCGGCTCGCCGTTCGATCCAAGCACGAAGATCGGCGGCATCTCGCCCTGCACGATCCCAGCCGGGAAAACGACATAGACGCGCCGGCCATCGTCGAAGACGGAAACCGGCCGCCATGGCGGGCTGTCGCCCTGCACCTGCAAGGCGTAGCGATAGTTCCGCGCCGCCTCGGCCGGAATGATCGGCGCGGCCGGGACCGTCTGGCGCTGGCCGGCAGGCGGTGCCGGATAGGCCCATGCCACGGCGGGCATGTAGAGCGATTCCCGCGCGCGCAGCTCGAGCATGTAAGTGCGCCGGTCGGTGGTGACGACAAGGTTGGTCGAAATGTCCGGCCGCGTCGGCTTCACGAGGATATGGACGCGGCGGTTTGCGCCCGAACCGGATTCCGTATCGCCGATGATCCAGCGGGCGGTGTCGCCGGCCGCGATCGGCCCCGCGCCTGTCAGGCTTTCGCCCGGCTCCAGCGCAATGGTCGTGATCTGCCCGACTGCGGCATAGACCTGATAGAGCGCGCCTTCCGACCACGGATAAATCTGGATGGCGTTGTAGTAGCCTTCGCGGCGCGGCTCGACGCGGGCGGCTGCGTTGGCGTTCTCCACGCGGCCGGTCGGCGTGCCTGCGGCGGTGCCACCGCGCGCCACGGTCCATGCGGGGGGCACATGCAGCGGCCGGGGCGTGTTGTCGGTTGCTGCCGCCTGCACGGTCGGCAGCGGCGGCACGCTGGCGTCGTAGCTGAATTGCGGCGTCCGGTTGGTCGCGCAGCCTGCCAAAGTAATTGCAAACGCCGTCGCAAAAATCGCATAGGTTAGCGACTTCAAGATCAGTAAGGAGGAACCGACAGAATGGATTCTGTGCCGACGATTGTTGCCCGGTATATCGACGCTTATAACAGGATGAATGTTCAGGCGATGCTCGACTGCCTGTCGGGCGACGTTCGGTTTATCAACAGATCGAACGGAGAGACGACGAACGAAACGCACGGGATCGAGGCATTTCGCGCGCTGGCGGAACAGGGCGTCCAGTTGTTTGCTGAAAGAGAACAGACGATCCTCGACTGTATCGCGATAGACGACCGTGCAGCCGTGCGCATCGGCTATCGCGCCAAGGTCAAAACCGACCTGCCCAATGGCTGGAAGGCCGGACAGGAGGTCAAGATGACGGGCACCTCGTTCTTCATGATCTCCGAGGGAAAGATCAGCGAGGTGATTGATGCAAGCTGAGGTTTTCATTGGCTCATCTCCCGCGACCACGAAATTGCATTGACGTAGATGCCGAGCGGATTGGCGCGCAGTCGCTCGGCATCGCGCGGGGTCTGGATTACGATGGTCAGGATGGCGGTCCATCGTTCCGTAGTGGAGAGCTGGCCGTTCTCGTAGTGCCGCTCCACCCACGACACGCGGAAGCTGTTGGGCGAGGCCCGGATGACCGATGACACTTCGATGGCAACCTGTTGGCGGCCAACCTTGGTGAAGGGGTCATTGGCGCGGGCATAATCGTTCAGCGCCGCCGCGCCGCGATCCGTGGTCCATTCATAAGCCCGAAGCCAGTTCTGGCGGACAATGATCGCATCGGCCGGGATCGCGCGCACCTGCTCGATGAATCGGCCAAGGTGGAAAGCGATCTGCGGATCGGTCGGGCGATAGTCGGCGTTGGCGGGCGCGACGGTCTGCGCCTGACCGAGATTGTCCACCTGCACGACCCAAGGAACGACGGTCCCGCGTGCGGACTGCCAGACCAGCGCAGAGGCGAAGCCGACAGACAGGATCAGCGAGCCGAAGGCCATGAGCCGCCAGTTCCGCGCCTGCACGCGAGCCGAGCCGATACGCTCGTCCCAGACTTGCGCAGCGCGCTGATAGGGCGTCTCGGGTTCCGGCGTCTTGCCATAATGGGTTGCTGGTCGTTTGAAGATGCTCATGAGCGGTCACTTTCGGAAAGGTTGACGGAGGAACCGGAACCGTGGCTGTCGCCAGACCGCACCGCATGGGCGGCCATGGTGGTGCCGTGGTTCATTGCCTGCGAGCGGCGCATCTGCTGCGCCCATGCGGGCGGGCTGCCGGCTGGGCCGGACGCTGCGGCGGCGGGATCGGCGCTCGCGCCGCCGACCGTGCCCATGGTCGAGCTGCCGCCCGAAGCGCCGAAACCGGCTTTCGCACCAGCGGAGAAGCTGGATTTGACGGATTCGCTGGCACGCGCGGCAGCGCGTTTGAGGGGCGAGATGGCCGCCGATCCTGCGGCTCGCGCGACGCAGCCGAGGCCGGAGGCGACACCGGCCGCACCGGACTGGCCGAGCGAGCCGACGCTATAGGCAGCGGTCGCCGCGCCCGCGGTGGCCGCGCCGCCGCGAACGGCCGCCGCTCCACCAGACAGGGCGGCGGCACCGCCCTTGGCGGCGAGCATCGTCGCGCCACCGGCCGCGATAGCCGCGCCGCCGACTGCAAGGCCGGTTCCCACGGCCGCGCCTGCGCCGAGTTGCGGCCCACCGCTTACGATGCCGTTCGCGATACCGGGACCGAAGATGCCGAGGCCGAGCAGCGACAGGGCTGCCAGCACAATCGCCATGGCGTCGTCCACGGTGGGGGTCGCCCCGCCGAAACCGGCCGTGAACTGCGAGAACAGCGTCGAACCGATGCCGATGATGACGGCGAGGACCAGAACCTTGATGCCGGACGACACCACGTTGCCCAAGACCTTCTCGGCCATGAACGCGGTCTTGCCGAACAGGCCGAAGGGGATGAGGACAAACCCCGCTAAGGTGGTCAGTTTGAACTCGATCAGCGTCACGAAAAGCTGGATCGCCAGAATGAAGAAAGCGAGGATCACCAGCGCCCAGGCAAAGAGAAGGCAGACGATCTGGACCAGATTCTCGAAAACCGCGATCCAACCCATCAGGTCGGAAACGGATTCGAGCAATGGACGGCCCGCGTCGAGGCCGGTCTGCGCCACCCGACCCGGCCGCATCAGATCGGCGACGGAAAAGCTCGTCCCCGACGCCATCAGGCCGAGGCCGGCGAAGCTCTCGAAAACGATCCGGGCGAGGTTGTTCCAATTGCTGATGATGTAGGCGAAGACGCCGACGAACAGGGTCTTCTTGACTAGCCGCGCGATAATGTCGTCATCCGCGCCCCATGCCCAAAACAGCGCGGCGAGCGTCACGTCGATGACGATCAGGGTGGTGGCGATGAAGGCCACCTCGCCGCCGAGCAGGCCGAAACCGCTGTCGATGTAGGAGGTGAAGACTCCGAGGAAATTGTCGATGACGCCCGTGTTGCCCATGGTCAGCGCGCCTCCCTGCGGTCACGGCCGAGGAAGCGGTCGCGGGATTCAGCCCATGCGGCGAGGCAGCCGGCGTCACTCGCCGCCGCCTCGCCGAGTTGCTGACAACGGCGCAGGGTTGCGCGCAGCGGATCGGCCGGGGGCTGGAGGGCCGGCGCGGCGGGCGGTGCGGAAGGTTCATCCTTCCGCGCCATGTCGATTGCGGTCGCCGTGACAGCGATGGCGATGAACACCACGGCCCCGAGCCGGGCCAGCATCTTGCCGTCCATGGCGAGCCTCCCGGTCAGTTGTTGCCGTTGAACATCTGCGCGTTGCCGGGCTGGTAGCCCGAACCCGGCGTGAGGAAACGGCGGCGCTGCTCACGGCCCTGTTCGGCGGCGGCGGCGCGTTCCGCTTCGGTCAGCGCGTCGGCCCGGCCGTTCGCCGAGATGACGGCGATCAGGTCGGAAAGCTGCTGCGACTGGAGCGCGAGAAGCTGGTTGCCGGCCTGCGTGGCTTGCAGCGCGCCGGTCGCGCCTTGGCTCTGGCCGACAAGCGCGGCCATCTCGGCGCGGTTGCTGTCGATGTTGCCGACCGCACCCGCCTGCACGCGCATTGCGTCCTGCAAGCCGCCGACTGTGTTCTCCCACCGGCTGCGCGCATCGGCGACAAGCTGGGCGTCGGTCGTCGAAAGCGAGACGTTGCCGTATTGCTGCTGGAACGCCTGGTCGATCTGACTGACCTCGAACGCGATGTTCTGAGCCTGCCCCAAAAGCTGCTGGGTGCGCTGGACGTTCTGTTGAAGCGTCTGGAGCGACGAATACGGCAGGCTCGCCAGATTGCGGGCCTGATTGATGAGCATCTGCGCCTCGTTCTGGAGGCTCTGAATCTGGTTGTTGATCTGCTCCAGCGTGCGCGCTGCCGTGAGCAGGTTTTGCGCGTAGTTGCTCGGGTCATAGACGATCCGGCCGAAACCGAATTGCGCATGGGCCGGGCTTGCCAGCATGGGCGACAGCGCGGCGGGCACGGCGAGCGCCAGCGCAAGGGCCGAAGCCCCGACGAACTTAGGATAGGTCATGGAAGAATCTCCTGTGTGGGGCGGGCACCGAGCCGGGCCGGCGCGGCGGATTCCGGTCGGTCGACAAGATTGGTGAGGTTGGGGATCAACTCCGCCGCCCACTCGACGCCGCGCGCGCGCAGCCATTCGGCGAGGAAGCCGTCGCGGCCGGCCTCAGTGACGATCTGTGCAATGAGCGTCTGGTCGGATTTGGCCGATGCGGCGCAAAGCGCGAGGCCGACTTCGGACAAGCCCAGCTCGAACAGGCGATTGCCGCGCCTCGACTGGCAGTAGTAGTCGCGCTTGGGCGTGGCCCGTGCGAGGATTTCGATCTGCCGGTCATTGAGGCCGAAGCGGCGATAGATGGCCGTGATCTGCGGTTCGATGGCGCGCTCGTTCGGCAGCAAGAGCCGCGTCGGGCAGCTCTCCATAATCGCGGGCGCGATGTTGCTGCCGTCAATGTCGGACAGGCTTTGCGTGGCGAAGATGACGCTGGCGTTTTTCTTGCGCAGCGTTTTCAGCCATTCGCGGAGCTGGCCGGCGAAACCCTCGTCGTCGAGCGCAAGCCAACCCTCGTCGATGATGAGCAACGTGGGTCGGCCGTCGAGTCGGTCGCCGATACGATGGAACAGATAGGCGAGCACGGCCGGGGCCGCGCCGGTCCCGACAAGCCCCTCGATCTCGAACGCCTGCACATCGGCCGAGCCGAGGTGTTCGGCTTCGGCGTCGAGCAGCCGGCCATAGGCACCGCCGACGCAGAACGGTCGGAGCGCCTGTTTCAGATCGTTGGATTGCAATAGCACCGCAAGGCCGGTGATCGTGCGTTCCTCGACCGGAGCCGAGGCGAGCGAAGTCAGCGCCGTCCAAAGATACTCTTTGACCTCGGGCGTGATCGCGATGCCTTCCCGCATGAGGATGGCGGCGATCCAGTCCGCCGCCCATGCCCGTTCATAGGTGTCGTGGATGTGGGCGAGCGGCTGGAGCGAGACGGACGCCTCGGCCCCATCGGTCAATCCGCCGCCAAGATCGTGCCAGTCGCCGCCCATGGCGAGCGACGCGGCGCGGATCGAACCGCCGAAGTCGAAGGCGAAGACTTGGCTGGCCTCGTAGCGCCGGAACTGCAAGGCCATGAGGGCGAGCAGCACGGATTTGCCCGCGCCCGTGGGGCCGACGACAAGGGTGTGACCTACGTCGCCGACATGGAGACTTAGCCGGAACGGCGTTGAGCCTTCGGTCCTAGCGTAAAGCAATGGAGCGTCGCCGAAATGCTCGTCCCGTTCCGGCCCCGCCCACACCGCTGAAAGCGGGATCATGTGGGCGAGATTCAATGTGCTGATGGGTGGCTGGCGGACATTGGCGTAGGCGTGTCCGGGCAGGCTGCCGAGCCATGCGTCAACCGCGTTGACGCTCTCGGGCATGGCGGTGAAGTCGCGGCCCTGAACGATCTTCTCGACCAGGCGCAGCTTCTCGTCGGCAATGCGCGGGTCGGCATCCCATACGGTGATGGTGGCCGTGACATAGGCCATGCCCGCCACGTCCGCCCCAAGCTCCTGCAAGGCCATGTCGGCGTCGAGCGCCTTGTTGGCCGCGTCGGTGTCCACGAGGGCGGACGCCTCGTTGGTCATTACCTCTTTCAGAATCGCGGCGATGCTCTTGCGCTTGGCGAACCATTGCCGCCTGATCTTGGTGAGCAGCCGCGTCGCGTCGGTCTTGTCGAGCAGGATCGCGCGGGTGCTCCACCTGTAGGGGAACGGCAGGCGGTTCATTTCGTCGAGCAGGCCCGGCGTCGTCGCGGTCGGGAATCCCACGATGGTCAGCACGCGCAGATGCGCGCCGCCAAGGCGCGGCTCCAGCCCGCCGATCAAGGGCTGGTCAGCCAGCAGCGCGTCCAGATACATCGGCACTTCCGGCACGCGCACGCGATGCCGGTTGGTCGATATGGTCGAATGGAGGTAGGTGAGCGTCTGGCCGTCATCGAGCCAATAGCACTCGGGCATGAAACCGTCGAGAAGTGCCAGCACGCGGTCGGTGCGGTCGATGAAGGCGCGCAGCAGCTCCCACGGGTCCACGCCGGTTTTCTCGCGGCCCTCGTAGAGCCATGTTTCGGCGCGGGCGGCTTCCTCGGCCGGGGGCAGCCAGAGGAAGGTCAGGAAGTAGCCCGACACGAAATGCGTGCCCGCTTCCTCGAAACCGGCCTTGCGCTCGGCATCGACCAGCGCCGACGCGGGATCGGGAAAGGTGCTGCCGGGATAGGTCGCGGCTTCGCTGCGCTGCGCCTCGACAAAGATGCTCCACCCCGATCCGAGACGGCGCACGGCATTGTTGATGCGGCCGGCGACGGCGACCAGTTCGGCGGCGACAGCGGAATCCAGATCGGGACCGCGAAACTTCGCCGTCCTTTGGAAACTGCCGTCCTTGTTCAAGACGACGCCGGAGCCGATCAATGCGGCCCATGGCAGATAGTCGGCGAGCCGGGTGGCGGTACGGCGGTATTCGGAAAGGTTCATCATGGCCGCGCCCTCACGCCGCCAGATGGCCGGGGATGCGCAGATGCCTGCGCCCGACCTCGACGAATTGGGGATCGCGCTTCGCAGCCCATACGGCTGCGAAATGGCCGATTGCCCATATGGCGATGCCGACCAGCCAGAGGCGCAGGCCGAGGCCCACGGCCCCCGCGAGCGTTCCGTTCATGATGGCGATGGAGCGCGGTGCGCCGCCGAGCAGAATATGCTCGGTCAACGCCCGGTGGACCGGGATCGAGAATCCCGGCACCGCGTCGAGCTGTTCTAGGCCGCCCGCCATTAAACGAGCGCCCCGCCGCCGAAGGAGAAGAATGACAGGAAAAAGCTCGACGCGGCGAACGCGATGCTGAGGCCGAACACGATCTGGATCAGGCGACGGAAGCCGCCGCTGGTATCGCCGAACGCGAGGGTCAGGCCCGTCACGATGATGATGATGACGGCGATGATCTTGGCGACCGGCCCCTCAATGGACTGGAGGATGCTTTGAAGCGGTGCCTCCCACGGCATCGACGAACCGGAGGCATGGGCGGCCGGGGCCACGAACAGGCTGACATAGGTGACGGCTGCGGCCGTGGCGACGTGGCGGCGCAGGCGCATGGCATGACGGATCATTCGGAATCTCCTTCTGGATCGGGGGTAATCGGGGTGATGCGGTAGTTGCCGGCGGGATCGAGCCCATCGATGCGGGCAAGTTCGGCCAGCCGTCGCGCGGAACCGCGCCCGGCCAGGACCGCCACAAGGTTGATGGCCTCACCGATCAGCGACCGGGGGACCGTGATGACGGCTTCCTGGACAAGCTGTTCGAGACGATGGAGTGCGCCGAGCGCGGAGCCGGCGTGAAGGGTGCCGATGCCGCCTGGATGGCCGGTGCCCCAGAGCTTAAGAAGCCCGAGTGCTTCCGGGCCGCGCACCTCGCCGACGATGATGCGGTCAGGCCGGAAACGCATGGTCGCGCGCGACAGCTCGAGGAGGTCGATCACCTCGTCCACGCTGCGCATGGGCACCTTGTTCTCGGCGGTGCATTGCAGTTCGCGCGTGTCCTCGATGATGATGACCCGATCAGCGCCCTTTGAGACTTCCGCCAGGAGCGCGTTGGTCAGTGTGGTCTTGCCGGTCGATGTTCCGCCGGCCACAAGGATGTTGGCGCGTGTGGCAACGGCCAACCGCAATGCCTCTGCCTGAAACCGGGTCATGATGCCCGCCTCCACGTAGTCGTCCAGCGTGAAGACGGCGACGGCGGGCTTGCGGATGGCAAAGGCCGGCGCATCAACGACGGGCGGCAACAAGCCCTCGAACCGCTCCCCGCTCTCCGGCAGTTCCGCGGAGACGCGCGGGCTGCGGGAATGGACCTCCGCGCCGACATGATGCGCGACCAGCCGCACGATGCGCTCGCCATCGGCAGCGGACAGGCGTTCGCCGGTATCGGCCAGACCTTCCGAAAGCCGATCTATCCAGATGCGGCCATCGGGGTTCAGCATGATCTCGATAACGGAGGGGTCTTCCAGAAATCGGGCGATGGCCGGGCCGAGCGCGGTGCGCAACATGCGTGCCCCGCGCCCGATGATTTCCTGTCTGTGGTCGGTAAAGGTCATGTCGGCCCCGGTTTCTGGCGGGGCGCGGCAGACGGCCCCGTGACGGGGTCGATTAAGAAAGCCCGGAATTGGACCGCTTCAACAAGTATTTAAGTGTGTGCGGCGGGATGCGGTGATCTGCGGAAAATAGGACAGGACGCGGATTCAGGATCGGTCGTCGTCCGCGCCGGACTGATCCTGCGGAAACGAATCGACGTCGCGCGAAAGCTCTTTCAGGAACCTGTCGCCGGTTGCCAGCCGCTTGCCGAGGGTTTGCATGAATCCCTCGAACCGTTCGGCCCCCTTGGCGCGGGCCGAGGCCTGGGCGCTTTCGGGCTGCGGCGGCGTGGCGGCAAGCCAGAAATAGACGAACAGCGAGACGGTTTCGCCAAGCACCGCGAGATCTTCGTCGAGTATGTCGATCTGGCGGCCGATCCTGTCCAGGCGGCGCGACATGGCCGCTTCCAGCCGATCCGCCGCGTCGCCGGACAGGAAGGAGGCGACGGCGGCCTCAACGATGGCGGATTTCGACACGTTGCGGCGCAGCGCCAACATGTCGACCTGCTTCAGCAGTTCGGGATCGAAATAGACATTCATGCGGGTGCGGGTGGTCATGGGCGGTCCTTCAAAGCTCGATTCCATCATCGGGGTTCATGGCGACCTGCCGCGCCACCATCCTCATGCGCTGGCGCATGGCGCGGGCCTTGGCGGCGTCAACGTCCGGCTCGTCGTCCAGAAACTCGAACTCCTGTTCGGGCGACGGCGGCGGGGCGACGATTTCCTCTTGGCTTGGCAATTCCGGCTCGCGGCGGATGCCGGCATTGGCCGAATCACCCTCGGCCCCGTCTGCGTCGCGCGTCGCAGAACGGCTTTCCGCCGCGACCACGCGGCCGGACCAATCATCGGCGGATGGGCTGGGCGCCAGCGGAGCGGCGGTCAGATCGGGCGGGGTCAGGATGCGTTCCTGAAACCGCGCATCGTCGAAATAGCGAGCCTTGGTCGCGCGGATCGGCGGCGTGCCCGCCACCATGACGATTTCGTCCGTGGGCGGAAGCTGCATGATCTCTCCCGGCGTGAGCAGCGGCCGGGCCGTCTCCTGCCGCGACACCATGAGATGCCCGAGCCACGGGGCCAGCCGGTGCCCGGCATAGTTGGTGGAATCGCGCAGCTCGGTCGCGGTGCCGAGCGCGTCGCTCACCCTTTTGGCGGTGCGTTCGTCATTGGTCGCAAAGCTCACGCGCACATGGCAGTTGTCGAGAATGGCGTTGTTCGGCCCATAAGCGCGCTCGATTTGATTGAGACTCTGCGCGATCAGGAAGCCTTTGATGCCGTAGCCCGCCATGAAGGCCAAGGCGGACTCGAAAAAATCCAATCTGCCGAGCGCCGGAAACTCGTCGAGCATCAACAACAAGCGATGGCGCTTGCCGGACGTGGACAATTCCTCGGTCAACCGCCTGCCGATCTGGTTGAGGATCAAGCGGATGAGCGGCTTGGTGCGGTTTATGTCGGACGGCGGCACGACCAGATAGAGCGTGACGGGCTGGCGGCTGCCGACCAGATCGGCAATCCGCCAGTCGCATCGTGCCGTCACCCGCGCAACCACCGGATCGCGGTAGAGGCCGAGAAATGACATGGCTGTGGAAAGGACGCCGCTGCGCTCGTTCTCGCTCTTGTTCAACAGCTCGCGGGCCGATGACGCGATGACGGGATGAACGCCAGCCTCCCCGAGATGCGGCGTGTCCATCATCGCGCGTAAGGTCGCCTCGACCGGGCGGCGTGGATCGGACAGGAAGTTGGCGACGCCCGCCAGCGTCTTGTCGTTCTCGGCATAGAGGACATGCAGGATCGCGCCGACCAGCAGGCTATGGCTGGTCTTTTCCCAATGGTTGCGTTTGTCGAGGCTGCCTTCGGGATCGACCAGAATATCCGCGATATTCTGAACGTCCCTGACCTCCCACTCGCCTTGCCTGACCTCCAGCAACGGGTTGTAGGCGGACGATCTGGCATTGGTCGGATCGAACAGCAGGACGCGACCATGCTTCGCGCGGAAGCCCGCTGTCAGCGTCCAGTTCTCGCCTTTTATGTCGTGGACGATGGCGGATGCGGGCCATGTCAGCAGCGTCGGCACCACCAATCCGACGCCTTTGCCGCTTCTGGTCGGCGCGAAGCATAGGACATGCTCGGGACCGTCATGGCGCAGATAGTCTTGGGTATGACGGCCGAGGACCACGCCATCCGGGCCGAGCAAGCCGGCGCTGCGGATTTCCCGATCATCGGCCCATCGCGCCGATCCGTATGTGGCGACGTTGCGTGCTGCCCGCGCCCGGATGATCGACATGAAGATGGCGGCGGCGATGGCGAGGAAGCCGCCCGATACCGCGATGATGCCGCCCTCGACGAAGATCGCGGGCGCATAGGCGTCGAAGGAAAACCACCACCAGAAGAAGGCGGGCGGATAATAGATCGGCAGGCCCGCCAGCTCGAACCATGGTGCTCCAAGCTGCGGCTGGAAGCCGAGGCGGAACGCTGTCCATTGCGTCGCTGCCCATGTCGTCACCAAAACGATGGCGAAGACGACAGCGATTTGACCCCAAAGGATTCGGCCTCCGCGCATCCAGGCTCCAGTCTGCAAAAGGGACGGAGCCGATCAGAGAGTAGGCAAAATCGGGACAGGCAACAGCAAAGATGATGCGAGAGGGCTGCCGGATATTATCGGCGGTATATAGGATGGGTTGCTTCGGTGTTCACGGTCACCCTGTTACTACTGCGCAGACGGCTTCGCGAATCGCCTTGGCGGCCCATCGTGCCTGCGAGCATAAGCAGGTTGCGCAGCGCGGCGTTGCGATTGAACGGCGACCAGACAGCCGAGAAAGGGACTGGCTCTGGCTCATCGGCCAACGGCAGGAACACGATGCCCGTTGACGGCAGTTGCGCCGTGGCGGCACCGACGATGGTGACGCCGAAACCCTGCCCAACCATGGACAGTAGCGTTCCCCGCCCCACGTCGAAGCGCTGGATCGACGGTGCGGGCCAAAGCCCTGCCAGACGCAGCACGATATGGTCATGAACCTGCGGTCCAGTGCCGCCATGCCGAACAAGGAACGTCTCTCCCACCAGATCGGCCCAGGTGATCTCCGGTCGTCCGGCAAGGCGATGATTCTCCGGCAGCACAACCACCAGCGGCTCGGTCCAGATCGGACGGGCGTGGTAGTCGGGCAGTTCGGGAGCCCCCGCCACGAACGCCACATCCAACCGGTCGGCGCGAAGCTGCATCACCGCCTCGCGGGCTGTGCCTTCGGTGATCTCGACGTCGATGCCAGGATGGTCTTCGCGGAATTGCGCGATCAGTTCGGCAAGAAAGCTGCGCGGCATCAGAGCATGGATACCGACGCGCAGTCGGCCGCACTCTCCCGACGCCGCCATACCAGCAGTCTTCACCGCATGGTCGAGTTGATCGACGCCGGCGGCGACCCGCTCGACAAAGAGGCGCCCAGCCTCGGTAAGGCGGACGCCTCTGGTATTGCGCTCGAACAGAAGGATGCCGAGGTCTTGCTCCAGCGCTTTGATCCTCGCGCTGACGTTGGACTGGCTGGTGCCGAGCGCCTGGGCGGCGCGGTAGAAGCTGAGATGTTCGGCGACGGCAAGCGTCTGGATCAACGATGCAAGTGGAATGCGCCCCAAACTAAGTTGATGGCTTGGCGGATTTAACCTGCTCTTTTTCTTCAGCCTGCCCATGCCTATCCGCTACAATCTCAATCACGACGAAGTGGCGAAAGGCCTGCGGAGCATTGGCAAGCACATTACATAAAGAAACGCACCGACAATCCAAACCCAACCGTTCCATGCTCCGGCGGTGGCAGAATAGAGTGCCGTAAAGCCAAGCGGTCCCGCGATGGCGCTTAAATTGGTGAGGCTCGTAAGCGTTCCCTGCAAGGCTCCCTGCTTGTTGTTGCTGACATTATTCGAAAGCATCGCCTGCAAGGCCGGCATGCCGACACCCCCGGCGGCAAGCAGCAACAGAACCGGAAACACCATCCATCCCTGCGTGACAAAAGCCAGAAGAATGAAGCCAGTCGCATCCGCGGCCATGCCAAACAGCAGCGTGCGCCGTTCTCCAAGTCGGCTTGAAAGAGGGCCGGTAACAAACGCTTGAAAAATCGCATGTGTTGCTCCAAACGCCGCGAGCGAAAAGCCAACGGTCGTGGTGTTCCACTGAAAACGATCCTCACCATATATGACCCATAGGGCCGCCGGCACTTGGCCAATCAGTTGAATAATGAAGAAAACTGCGAAAAACGCAGTTAGCCCACGCAACGCATCGTCCAGCCGGAACAGAACCAATGGTTCGATGTGAACCGACTTTCCGGTCTTGCCATGACCGCGACGAGTCTCCCTGAGGAAAATGCAGGCAAGCAGGAACGCGACCCCGTTGAGAAGGGCAGCGGCGACAAACGGAGCATGAGCAGAAATACCGCCGAGCATGCCACCAAGAGCTGGCCCGGCAATCATGCCCGTACCATAGCAGGCCCCCATGTAGCCGAACCACCGTGCGCGCGAACCTTCCCCCGTCGAATCGGCAATGGTTGAGGCAGCTACGGCTCCGGTTGCTCCCGTGACGCCGGAGACGAGTCGGCCGATATAAAGCACCCACAGGACCGGCGCAGATGCCATGATCGTGTAATCGACTGCGGCTCCCGCGAGAGAAGCCAGAAGCACCGGACGCCGACCGTAAGCATCCGAAAGTTGTCCAAGCAGGGGCGCGAAGACGACCTGCATCAACGCATAGAGCGACAGCAAGGCACCATAGTGACCAGCGACCTGCTCCGTCGGCACAAGCTCGCGCAGAAGCGCCGGAAGGACCGGCATGATGAGGCCGAGACCCATGGCGTCGAGACCCACGATCAGCAGGGCAATGATGGCAGAGCTGTGCACCTGAAACTCCAGTGCCGCTCAAGCGCGAGCGACTTTATCAACGATAAGGATATGGACATAGAACTTATCGGTGATAAATTGTCAAGCGTTGACGAAGGAGCATGAATGACCAAACTGGACAAGGGCACCGTGATCGCGACGGCGCTGGAACTGCTGAACGAGGTTGGCATGGACAACCTGACGACGCGAAAGCTCGCTGAACGCCTCAAGGTTCAGCAGCCAGCGCTTTACTGGCATTTCCAAAACAAGCGTGCGCTGCTTGACGCACTGGCCGAGGCGATGCTGACGGAACGCCACACTCGATCCCTACCCAAGGAAAACGAGGACTGGCGGGTGTACCTGAAAGAAAACGCCCTGAGTTTCAGAATGGCGTTGCTCTCTTATCGCGACGGCGCGCGTATCCATGCGGGAACTCGACCGACAGAACCGAATTTTGGCACCGCCGAGGCACAAATACGCTTTCTCTGCACGGCGGGCTTTAGTCCGAAGCATGCCGTTTGGACGCTTTTGGCGGTCAGCAACTATGTAGTCGGTTCCGTTCTCGAACAGCAGGCATCTGATGCGGATGAGAGAATTTCGGACAGGTCAGATGTATCCGAGCAAGCACCATCGTCCTTCCTACACGGTCTGTTTCACGAGTTGGAAACAGACAGCATGGATGCTGCGTTCAACTTTGGACTCGACAGCCTCATCGCCGGTTTCGAGCGGCTGCGTTCATGTACAACAAATTAGGATCAGGACCTACTAATTTGGGTTGAGGCATGACTCACGGTCTCGCTAGATGGAGGGAGTCGATGACCGGAACCAACACGCTGACCACATACTTTATTTCGCGAAAGCAAGAGCGTGCAACCAGGTGAAAATGCCAAGCGAACAGCAATGCCTGCCTCGGGAGAGCAGCGACGGCAATTGCGTGCAATAAGGCTTCTGACGTAAGCTCAGCATCATCCCCTAGTCTAGCATCATATTAGCTTGGTGATGGACTTCTCAGATAGCCGATGATCAGCCTGCGGCACTGGCCGATCAGCCCATCGGCGCCGACCCTGACGGGATGCCGCTGGATCGCCCGGTGCGCGACCGTTTCCAGCACCGTCTCGATCATGGTGGCCGCATCCGCAAGGTCGAGATCGGGCGAGATTTCCTGCCGATGTCGCTCCAGTTCCGTCTCGATCACCTTCGCCATCCCGCGGCTGATGGCGCGCGTCTTCTCCTCGCGGCCGATACGCGGTGCGAGATCGTTCAACGCGCGATGCATTTCCGGCTCATGCGGATGGGAAACGAGCGCGAACCCGATCATCGCATCCACGGTATCCGCCAGCTTCTTCCCCGGCCGCGCCCGGACCATCGCGGTGAAGCGCGCGAGGACCTCGTCGCTGTAGTGATCGACGACGGCGGCCGCGAGCGCCTGCTTGTTGGGGAAATACTGGTAGAGCGAACCGATGCTCACGCCGGCGCGCTCCGCGACCCGCGCCGTCGTGAGGTTCACGAACCCCTGCTCCGTCAAAAGCTGAGCGGTGGCGACGATGATCGCCTCCACGGTGGCCTGAGCGCGCGCCTGCCGGGGGATTTTTCGTGGGTTTACATTCACTTGTGCGGTGCCGGGCATCGGTCGTCCGAATGCGAATACAAAATGTGATGGATTCGTCACATATTTAGGCCATCGGTCAAACGAGATCAAGGGAGCTTCCCATGAACCGGACCAAGGCCACGATCGCCATCAGCATCGCGTTGTCCATCGTGGCGACGACGCTCATCCTGCCCATCTTGGCTCCTCTCATCCGGGAGTTGCATCTTTCCGTCGTTCAGGGCGGATTGATGCTTTCGATCGGCTCGGTCGCCATGGTGGTCGCGGCTCCCTTGTGGGGCATCGTCAGCGATCGCTACGGGCGCAAGAAAACCATCGTCGCCGGCTTTCTCGGCGTCTTCGCGGGCTACGCGGTCTATACGTTGGTCGTGGTCGGCGGTCTTTCGGGTGCCATGTCCGTGACCGCCATCTTCCTCGCGCTCACGGCGTCGCGCGCCTTCGTCGGCGCTTTCCTGTCTGCGGTGCCGTCGGGCGCCCAGGCGTTGATGGCGGATATCACGAGCCCGTCCGAGCGGGCCGGAGGCATGGCCATCATAGGAGGCGCAACCGGTCTCGGCCTGATTGTCGGTCCCGCCGTGAGCGGCGTCCTCGTGGCCGGCGGCATCACGTGGCCGCTCTATGCGGCGACTGCGCTCTGTGCCTCCGGCGCGCTCGTGGCCCTGTTCTTCCTGAAGGCTTCGCCTGCGGCTTCGCCGGTCCGTCCGCAGCGGACAAGCCTGTTCTCCGCCGCCCTGCAACCCTGGCTCATTGCCGGCATCCTGCTTTGGGTCGCGATCGCGACCGTGCAGATCAGCGCAGGGTTCTATTTCCAGGACAGGCTCAATCTGGACGGAGAGACCGCCGCAGGGATGCTCTCTGTCGCGCTCACCCTCGTTGGAATTGCGATGTTCGTCGTGCAGTTCCTGCAGGTCAGGATCATGGGATTCACGCCGCGTGCTCTCGTGCTTTCCGGAGCGGGTAGCTGGATCGCAGGGCTGCTTCTCCTCCTGTCGACGGCGAACGCATCGGCATACTATCTCGCCTACACGCTGCTGGGGCTTGGAGCCGGATTCCTCCTGCCGGGGATCATGGCCGGGGCATCTTTGGCCGTCGACCATGACGATCAGGGGGTGGCGGCGGGCCTCGTCTCCGCTTCGCAGGGCATCGGTTTCATCATCGGTCCGGCCGCCAGCACCATGCTTTATGAATGGAACGAGACCTTGCCGTTCTGGTCGCTCGCCGGGCTGATGGTCGTTCTCATCCTGACGTTCGCCTTCATTCCGGTGCATGGTGCCCCATTTCCTAACACTTCGGCTACCGGAGGCGCAGATGTCTGATACCCTCAATCGCCAGCTCGTCCTCATCGCGCGTCCGGACGCGAATGTCGGCCCCGAGCATTTCGAGATGCGCCGTTCGACCGTGCCGGCGCTCGAAACGGGTCAGGCGCTGGTGCGCGTGCACTGGCTGGGAATCGACGCCACCCAGCGGACATGGCTCAATGAGCGTGAGACCTATACGTCTCCCGCCCGTATCGGCAGCGTCATGCCGGGAAGCGGCGTCGGGCAGGTCGTCGCCAGCAGAAGCGAGCTTTTCAAGGTCGGCGACTGGGTCGTCGGCGAGACGGGCTGGCAGGACTACGCTCTGGCTGCCGGCGAGGGACTCCACGGGTTCACCCGCATTCCCGAAGGGATTGAACCGAGAGCGATGCTGAGCGTCTTCGGCGTCAACGGGCTGACCGCTTATTTCGGGATGACGGAAATCGCAAAGCCGCTCGAAGGCGAGACCGTCTTCGTCAGCGCCGCCGCCGGCGGCGTCGGGTCGATCGCAGGCCAGATCGCCCGCAAGCTGGGTGCGCGCGTCATCGGTTCCGCCGGTGGGGAACGCAAATGCGCCTGGGCCCGCGACGTCGCGCGATTCGACGCCTGCATCGACTATCGCGCGGAAGACATGCGCGAGAGGCTCGGCGCACTGGCGCCCGACGACATCGACGTGGTGTTCGACAATGTCGGCGGCGCGACGCTGGAAGCCGCACTCGACCATATCGCGCCGCATGCGCGCGTCGTCCTGTGCGGCAGCATTTCCTCCGGCTACCGCAATGACGCCTACGGCCGCGGCCCGTCGAACTACATGCAGCTCGCATTCAAACGCGCGCGCATGGAAGGCTTCATCTTCCTCGATTTCGTGGCGCAGTTTCCGCAGGCGCTCTACCGGATGCTGGCCTGGGTTCAGGCCGGCGACATCCGCTACGAGGAGACGATCAGCCCCGGTCTCGAAACGGCACCCACCGCGCTCGCCGGCCTGTTCGAAGGACGCAATCTCGGGAAGCAGCTCGTGCAGGTGTGCTCCTCACAATCCGACTGATCACAGGAGAAAGCTGCATGAACATCCTTATACTCGGCGCTGCCGGCGCCACTGGACGGCTATGCGTGGACGAATGCCTCGCCCGCGGGCATAAGGTCGGAGCATTCGTTCACAACTCGGCGCTGCGAAACGCGGGAGAGCGGCTGGAGACGGTGCGCGGAGACCTCAGAAACCGAGCCGACATAGCAATTGCGCTTGAAGGCAGGGACGCCGTTGTCTCGACCTCGATGCAGTCGATTGACGCCGGCAGTGGCGCGCTCGACAAAGAGGTGTCCGGCCTCTGTGAACCGGGCACCTGCCGATCGCCGCCGCATCAGTCACGTTCTCAGCAGTCTCGCTGCGTCCGGCCGTGGGCGCAGTAGCATGGCTTCCTTGGATTGATGACGCATCGGATAGCCCTCACGCTATGTTGCCAGCTGTCACATATGTAACTTGCATAATGGAAGTCACATCGTTATGAATGTGTGATGCAGCGAACAAGCTTTCTGTCATTCGAGTGTCCCGCAGCCCGAGCGCTGGAAAGCGTCGGTGACTGGTGGAGCATCTTGATCCTGCGAGACGCCTTCCAAGGGCTTAGAAAATTCGATGAATTCGAGAAGAATCTCGGAATTTCCGCGAACATTTTGGCGAGGCGATTGAAGCATCTCACGGCGGAAGGGTTGTTTGAAAGGCAACGATACAATGATCATCCGCCTCGATTTGAATACGTCCTTACCGACAAAGGGCGGGATTTCTATCCCGTAGCAATCGCCCTGTTCGCATGGGGGAACCGGAACCTTGCGCCACATGAAATAGCCATGCGGCTCGGCGACAAAGAAACCGGCAGGGAACGAAACGCCATCATGGTCGATGCGAATACTGGAGAAAAAATTACTCCTGAAAACACCGTTCTTCTAGCAGGCCCAGCGGCAACGGAGGAAACGATGCGCGTCATAAATCGCGTGAAGCGGATAAGCTCAGAAAAAGGAGCGGAATAATCCAATGCGTCGAATTGTTGTAACCGGCATGGGTTTGGTAGGTCCTCTTGGCTGTGGCGTTGAAATAAGCTGGAACAGGCTCCTTGATGGAAAATCGGGAATTAAGAGTTTGCCTGATGAAATTTCCAGAGATCTTCCGGTGAAAATCGGCGGACTCGTTCCTAGCCCGATTGAAGATTCCGAGGCTGGTTTTGATCCCGATTTGATCGTTGACACAAAGGATCAACGAAAAATGGATCGCTTCATTCTGTTTGCACTTGCGGCCGCGAAGGAGGCTCTCGAAACGGCGGGATGGCATCCCGCGAGCGACTACGAATGTGAGCGCACGGCGACAGTTATTGCCTCTGGTATAGGCGGCTTTCCTGCTATCGCTTCGGCAGTTCGCATAACGGATACACGGGGAGCACGGAGGCTCTCACCCTTTACCGTGCCATCGTTTCTCGCCAACCTCGCGGCAGGACAGGTTACCATCAGGTATGGATTTACAGGTCCAATTGGCACGCCTGTAACCGCCTGCGCTGCTAGCGTTCAGGCCATCGGCGACGCCGCGCGGCTGATACGCTCCAACGAGGCCGACATCGTTCTGTGCGGCGGGGCAGAAGCATGCATTGATAAGGTTAGTCTTGGGGCATTTGCTGCCGCGCGAGCACTATCCACCGGCTACAATACTACCCCGGAACTGGCGTCGAGGCCATTCGACACCGAGCGCGATGGTTTCGTAATGTCCGAAGGGGCTGGTCTGATCGTCATAGAGGAGTTGGAACATGCCCTCGCTCGGGGTGCCAAACCCATAGCCGAATTGGTAGGATACGGCACTACCGCTGATGCACACCATATGACTGCCGGTCCAGAGGACGGTCGAGGCGCGGCCCGTGCGATGAAAATCGCGCTCCAGAGTGCTGGGTTGAAGCCAGTCAATATTCAACATTTGAACGCTCATTCGACCTCCACCCCCGTAGGTGACCGTGGAGAAATAGCGGCGATTAAATCCGTCTTTGGCAATCATAATGTGGCCGTGAGCGCCACGAAATCGGCGACCGGACACCTACTTGGTGCCGCAGGCGGTATTGAGGCAATCTTCACGATACTCGCCCTACGGGATCAAATCGCTCCCCCAACGAGAAATTTAGAAAACCCCGATCCTGTTGCCGCTGGTATCGACCTCGTTCACCAATCTGCGCGACCCATTCTCATGGAACATGCCATTTCCAACGGGTTCGGCTTTGGCGGCGTTAATTCAAGTGTCGCTTTCCGGCGATGGTAGTAACTATATTCATCATTCATCTCGGACGGAAGTTTCCAAGCGATTCGGTTTGCGTTACATCGGCAACAGCCATAAACTGAACAAGTGAAATGAGCGGTATCCTGCCGGGCAGGATACCGCCATTCACGAGCCTGCGATGACGGGTGCGCCGTATGGGTGACAGCCGTCCTGCCAATCGCCGGTTAGACGACTGACGACCTCTCGACAGGAACGTCACGGGAGCGAAGTAGCGCCAGACCCGTTGATACCAGCACCGCCATCGTCATCGCGTAGAAGATCAAGGGCCATGTAGTGTCGCCATTCAACAACGTCACCGCCAATGTTCCGACGATGCTGACGATCAGACTTTGGATGCAGAAGTAGAACGCGACTGCCGATCCTGCGAAGTCATCGAACTTTGCAAGTGCGCCGTTGGCGGTAACGGACACCGTAACAACAATGCCGATCGCCATAACCCACATCGGTAGGATGAAGGTGAGGAATGACGGCGAGCCGTAGAGTTCGCCGACCCCCAACAGGGCCGCTCCGCAAATGAGCAAAGCCATCCCGCGCGCCACGCATCCGGCAATGCCCCATCTTACGACAAAGGACTTCGCGAAACGCGTTGTCACGATCATGACGAACGCGACAGTGGCAAAGGTCAAGCTGAACCCGATCTCCGAATAGTCCGCTTGGCCTATGAGCACGCGGGGGGCTGTCGAGAAGAAGACAAAGAAGGTCCCCATGCCGGCGCTAAAGCCGACCGTATAAACCCAAAAAGCTGGACTCGCGAAGATCGGCAGTACGGATCGGCGCGTCTTTGCTTCATCCAACGGGCGGGTTTCGTGCCATCTGAAACCGGCGTTCAAGAGTGCAGGCAACGCAAGTGCGGCCAGCGTGACGAATATCGCTCGCCATCCGAAAAACTCGCCGATCAACGCTCCAGCGATGGGACCAAGGGCGGGGACGAAGGCCAGCATCGAACTGAAAAGACCGTAGATGACGACACCCTCGGGGCGGCTGGCATAAACGTCGCGAACCGTCGCGAACGTCGCCACCAACCCCGCCGACGCTCCGACCGCTTGTAGCAAGCGAAACGCGACGAAGGCTGCGGCCGTTGACGACCATGCCGCTCCGAGAGAAGCGACGATGAAAAGCGCCCCGCCCGCAAGCAAGATCGGCCGTCGCCCGATGCGATCCGACATTGGGCCAAAGATCACCTGCCCCACGCCGAGCATAACCATGTAGAGGCTCAACGTGAGCTGGATTATGGATGGCGTCGTGTTCAGGATGCCGGGCATCGCTGGAACGACGGGGAGATAAATATCCATCGCCAGTGACGCGAGGATGTCGAAGGGAGCCATCAGCAGCAGGGCTGCCGGCAACGTATAGGCCCACGCAGGGCGTGTGATAGTCATGACGAATCAACCGCTCGATTAAGGATTCCGGGCGGCGTCTGCTCATCAACAATCAGATTGGGATTGGTCTTACAGAACGCCGCAACAACAGTGTTTGTTGTTGCGGCTTACTTGTCTGCTGACTTAGCGGTTCCCATGCTGATAGCTCCACACTTGGCAATCTATCTCCTATCCGAATAGCGCCGGTGTCGCAACGCCGTTTCAGGTACTCTAAAGTCCCAACCCCCTTTGCCGCCCCAACTGCCACGACACCGAGCCGCCTTGCACAACGCCCATAACCTCCCGGCCAAGCTGGCGGTCGATGACGGGCCGCCAAGGGACAAGGGTGAACTCATGCGCCTTCTCGACGATAGCGAACTTACCGCTGGTGATCTGCACGGTGCCGGTGAACTTGCCGCTGACGTTCTCGCCGTCCGTGGCGGCACGGAACGGCAATCCCTTGCTCTCGGCCATCTCCGCGCCGACGCGGGCAACCTCGCGCTCGCGCAAGGTGGCGAGAAGGCTGCGCCGATAGAATATGCGGCCGTTCCGCGCTCGGGTGGCGTCGCCCTGTTCGATATGATGCTCGCGGCGCTGGTCCATCGCCTCGCGTACCTGCTGGCCGAAACCGACCGACGCAAGGTCGGCGGTTTCACCATGGATCAATCGCCGGTCCAGCCATGTCGCGCCGTCCGATCCGATCTGCTTTTCCAGACCGACCGGGGACAGGACGCGAACGCTGGCCTGCCGGTCGCGGCCGGCGTCATAGACGGCGGCGCGGCTAACCAGGTCATCGGGGATGCGCCATTGGTCGGCGTCGATGCGTTCGACGATCCCGGCCCGGCGCAGCGCCTCCAACCGGCGGACATGGGCATCGACATAGCCCTCATAGTCGCCGCCGGGAACGCGGCCCTCGAACTTCGCCTGCTCCAGATGGCGGCTCGGCCGATAGATGCTGTCCTCGGCGATGGCGGTGATGGTGCGGTCGGACGGCCGGACTGCCGCTTCGGCCGGGCCGATCTCGATGATGCTGCCGATGCGGGCATCCTGCAGCCGCTCGGGTGCGACGCCGGCGATGTGATGCGTGCGCCCGTCGATCCCGTCCACAACGACCGTCAGGTTCTCGCCCATCTCGTCGGACAGATACTTGTCCACGACACGCCCGCCGATGGGTGCCTCCGGTGGTCCGTCATGTAAATGGAAGGTCACGGGATCACGGTCCAGGCCATCGGCCTTCAGCGCCTTGTGCATGTTGCGGATGATGTCGCCGCGCTCTCCCAACTCGCGCAAGGCCGGCTCCATCCGCTCGCTCAATTCCCATACGCCCGGCGCATGCGGGGTGGCGAGGCCCATCTTCTCCAATTTGGCGAGGCGGCACAGGCGCAGCGCACGATTGAACTGGCGGCGAGGCTCGGCAGGTTCATGGCGAAGATCAAGGAACCGCTCCTCGGCTTCCTCCGTCATCGCCCGGTCGATACGGGTGAAACGATCCTGGTCGATTTCGGCGGACAGCTTGCGGCTCTGCTCGATCTCGGTCACTTGCCCCAGCTCGAGCGTGGTCAATTCGCTGGCACGCTCGCGGATGCCATTGGCGAGATAGTCGCCATTGATGACAAGGTTCTCGCCAAGATCGTCCTTGCCCCGGACGATGACATGCACATGGGGATGGCCGGTGTTGTGGTGGTTGACCGCAACCCAATCCAGCTTCGTGCCGAGGTCGGCCTCGATCTGGCTCATGAGATCGCGCGTGTGCGCCGTCAGGTCCACGAGATCCGCACCGTCCTCCGGTGAGATGATGAACCTGAACTGGTGACGGTCCTCCTTGCCGCGCTCGACGAAGGCATCGCCATCGGCGCGATCCTCGCTCGCCGAATAGAGCTGGCCGCGCTCGCCGTCGCGCGATGTCCCGTCGCGCTGGATGTAGCGCAGATGGGCCGCCGATCTGCCGTTCCGGCCGGCGTCCTTGACGTAGCGGGTCTTGACGACGACGCGGCGCATCCCCGGTGCGCTGTGCCGCCAGCCGCCCGACAAGGTACGGGCGCGAACGAAGCGTGCGCCACGCCCGCGCTGCACGCCCGGCCCCTTGACCGAACGAGAGCCTTTGCCGCCCTTCGCGGCCGTGCGGGATTCGAGGCGCGGCGCGTATTTGGCATTGGCGGTGCTGTGCTGCCGGGCGAGCTTCTTCGCCTGCGTCAGAAAGCTCCTAGTCTTGCCGACCTTCGGCGTATCGGCGCGGATGCGGCCAGGCTTCGGGCGGAAGCGGATTTCGTCATCGGCGCTCATGGCCGCGGCCCCGGCCAAAATCGCGGAAAATCGGGCAATCTGCGGTTATGGTGCCGGATAAAACCCTGCAAAGACAAATCCTTGCGCCATATCGCAGCACGCAGGGTCCGAAAACGTGGTGCCGCTCGCGGCTCCCCTAACCAGTGTGCAGACAACAACAATTTCGAGAACTGGCCCGCAATGGTGCCATGTTCCTTTATCTTGCCCTCGTAAAATCCCGTCCTTTCCGCCCTTCCGGCCCTCATGATCCCGCTCCGTCCGCTGGCCGTTCCTGCGCCCCGCCCGGCGCGACACGCACCGCCGGCTCGCCCGGCAATGCGAATTTGAGACGCCATGTGCGCCACGCTTCGGCGACCGCGCCCGTGCCGGGAAACAGGTCGTCGAGCGTGTCGTCGGGGCGCGCGGCGACCATCTCGAAAGCCCAATGGCAGACCGCTTCGGGCTTCGCGCCAGTGAGGCCGCGGCGAAGCGTGATGCTCTCCTGAATCCAGTCCCGCATCACCAGCCGCTTGCTGACAACGGGCTTCCGCGCCGCCTTCACGATGACCGGCTCCCACGCGAAGGCGACAGGGATATTGCGCTTGAACGCGGCAAATCCCTTCACCCAGGCCATCCACCGCGCGCCCGTCTGCTCGACCAACGGCGCGAGCGTGGCAACAGAACGCGGCGTCGCGGCGGCGTGCAATATCCAGCCGTCATAGTCACGCTCCAGCCGCTCGACCAGGCGCACATGATCGACCTCGCCCGCGTAATCGGGATGGTCCCGGTAGAGGTGGGCGCAGCCGATATAGGGCGGGTCGGCATAGGCGATCTTCATCGGCGATCCGGCTCCGAAGCGGCGGCGAACAGGTCGCCCGATTGCGGGTCGGATGACGGCGTGGCCGTCGATTGGCTGCCATTCTGGCGCTGGACAAACAGGGGCGCATCGCGCCAGTCGGGCGGCGGCGCCGGTTGCCGGGATGGTGCATCCGATGGAGCCGCGTCGCCGAGAACCGGCGCAAGCGCGGCGACATAGGCGCGGGTTTCGGCGGGCAGTGGGCGGCCCATCGCGCGGTGTTCGTCATAACGACCGGGACCGGCATTGTAGGCGGCGAGCATCGCCGCGACATTGCCGTAGCGGTCGAACATCTCGCGCAGGTAGGCCGTGCCTGCCATGATGTTGTCGCGCGGGTCGTAGGCATCGCGGCCGAGGCCGTAGCGGATGCGCAGGCCCGCCCATGTTTCGGGCATCACCTGCATCAATCCCATCGCCCCAGCTGATGAAACCGCGCGCACGTCGCCCGCGCTCTCGGCGCGCAGCACCGCGACAATCCAATGCTCGGGGATGCCGAACCGCTGCGACGCCTCGGCGATGTGGACCGCATAGGGATGGGCGGCGGTCGGACGCTCGACCGGCGCGGACTGCGCGACCGCGACGCCCGATCCGGCGCAGACGGAAAGCGCCCCGGCGAGCAACAGGACGGCAACGCGCCATGCCGCCCTGTCTCCGCAATGGCTCCAGCCTGCCAGCGTCCTCGCTGCGGTCAAGGGCAAGGCGCAAGCGCCGGCCGAGGGCCGCCCCTGACCTGCGCTGCGGGCGCCAGCCGTCCTGCGCACGAGCGGGACGAAGGGATGAGACGGATTTCCCGCGAACAAAGGGATAACCGGAACGCGCACCGATCAGCCCCGATCCTCGCGCACCCGTGGCCGCTTCCATGCGAGCCGGAAGGTGCGCCCTTCATCATCGGCCTGGAACAGCGCCGGGCGAAACAGCGCGGGAAAAAGCGGGCTGTCGATCTCCAGAGCGATGTAGTCGCCGGCGCGTTCGCCGACACGTTTCCACGCCCCGCCGATGTCGGGGCCGTCTTCGTCGTCGAGCTGGATACGGTAGGCCGGCGTGTTCTCGCCGTCGCCCGGATCGATGACGACAAGAACGATTGCCTCGTCGATGCCGAACAGCCGGACGCGCCCGGCGTAACCATTGGCGGTGGGTTCAAAGATGTTGGCAGGCATGGTCAGTCTCCTTGCGGTTGGGAAAATCAGTGCGTCGGCGCGCGCCACTCGTAGCGGCCGATGCCTTCCTCATCGGTCCAGAGCGGAACGGCTCTGCCGATGACGGAGCTTGCGGGGATGGGTCCGAAATACCTGCCGTCGAGGCTGTCGCGGACTTCCCAGTTCATGAGGAAAATCTGGCCATCGCCGATGACGCGGCAGCCCTGCCAGATGGGCAGATCGCGGCCAAGGCTGTCGCGCTCCAGCGCCTCGCCCATCTCGATCCCGTCCACCGTGACCGTGCTGCCGGTGCGGCATACTCGCTGCCCTGGCAGGCCGAGGACGCGCTTCAGGAGCGGGACGCCGCGCCCGACATAGCCGCGACCGACCATGAAGGCGGCGAGCGGTTCGGGCGGCATGATTGCGACCAGCTCCGGCACGTCGAGCGCGTCGGCCGGCTCGACCGTGTAGAAGCCGACCGGCGCGCTGGCGGTGGCGTTCCAGATGAGTTTCGTCGGGGTCTGGATGGTGCTTGCGGCGGCAATGCCCATAGCGGCCAGCGCCGTGACCGCGAGATAGCGGCGGCGCGTCATGGGTCGATCCTCCGGCGTCCGATCCATGCCGCATGACGTTCCGGCGTGTAGGCGCTCGGCTCCAGATTGGCGGCCAGCCGGTTGTGGGCGTGGCGCCAGTAGTCTGGCGACACGTCGGCCGGATCGAGGCCAAGGGCTTCCACGGCGTCGATGACGGCAAGCGCGCGCTGCACCTTCGGCCAGCCGTCGAACCGCAACAGGATTTCGCCGCCGGGGCGGACGAAGGGCAATGTCTGGAACGGCTCGCCCCGGCCGATGGCGCGCACGATGTCGATGCGCGAAACCACCGTGCCATGCTCGCCGTTCGCCCATCGCACGAAGGCGAAGATGCTTTCCGGCGCGAATCCGACGACGCTGCGGCGGCGGTCGATGATCTGTTCGTAGCTCTTGCGGCCGAACCTGATCCAATGCTCGATCTTGCGTTTCTCGAAGGTCAGTTCGACCAGAGTTGTGAAGGGCGCGGGGCCGTCCGGCAGCGGACGACCGTGCGCGCTGCGATGAGCGCGGCGGGTCATGGTTCGTCTCCGGGGATGTGATGGGGATCGCGGGCAAGCACCACGTCGAGCGCGGCTTCGGTGCGCAGGATGGCGCGGCCGATGGCTTCGGGGATTTGCGGAAGAACAGCGTCGCCGAACGCCTCGACGATCAGGCTGGCCGCAGCAGTCCCTTTGCGACTGCCGAGCGCAATGCGCGTGTCAGCCACCCAGGCGGAAAGCCCATCATCCACCCATAGGTGATGGGCAAGGCCGCCGTTCCAGTCAGCCCATGGCTCCGCAACATCACCGCCAGCGCTCGCGCTCCCGCCCATTTCTGGATGGATGACGGGGCCAGTTGGTTTGCCGTTGCTGTCGGCGTCGAGGCTATCATTGCCCGGCTCATCACCGCGTCCATCGTCGGCGATTTCCGCCGCTCGTAGGCCGGACTCCAGCCGTCCATCCGGCTGTCGCGCTTCGTCGGCGTCGGCAGTATTTCCGCCGCGTGGCGCAGCAGGTTCGGCGTGTCGATCTGCGCCTTCGCGCCGTTCGCCCGCTTGCCTGTCTCGATCTCCTGTGCGCTCAACCTGCGCCCGCCGTTCGGCTTCACCGGCGTCGGCATCATGCCATAGGGCGATTCCAGGCTGTCGAAATGCAGCACCTCGCTCATCGTCGGCGCCCGGTCGAAACCGTCCTGGTCCGATGTCATCCGACCCTTGAGCTTGCGCAGGACACTCCCTCGCGGAGCCGCGTTCGCTGTCGGGGTTCCCATCATCCCCGCATGGCGGCTCGCATAGCCCTGCAACTGGCTCAACACGTCGCCCCGGCCGCCGCGATCCGCATCCGATTTCCTCGGCGTCGGCAGCGGACGATTGCGGAACAGGTCGTAGAGGCCCGATTCCTTCATCGCCTTGCGCGCGCCAGAACCGCCCTCCAGACGGATGCCACCCTGCTGAGATTGCGATACGGGTGTCGGCAAGCTGTTCGGGGTCGTAGCCAATGAGCCAGGACCGCTTGCGGACATGGTTGGCGCCGACATTGTCAGCACCCACCACGCACGGCTCGATGGCGTAGCCGAGCGTTTCCAGTTCATCGAGCAGCCGGTCAGCGCCGCGAGTTCGGAGATTAGGGCTGTTTTCAAAAGCGAACCAGCGAGGGCGGCAATCTCCGACCAGGCGGACGGCTTCGAGGTAGAGGCCCGACCGCTCGCCCTCGATGCCTTTGCCCTTGGTGTTGGCGCTGGAGATGTCCTGGCACGGCGGGCTGCCGACGATGATGTCGGGCAGGATTCCAAGGTCGGAAACAAGGCGAGCTGCCGTGAGTCCGCGCACGTCCTCGTAGAGTCTGACATGGGGATTGTTCTCTGCGTAGAGGATGCGCCGCCATTCGATGATCTCGCAGGCGGCGATGGTGACGAAGCCCGCGCGGTGCAGGCCGAGTGACCAGCCGCCTG
This sequence comes from Desulfovibrio aminophilus, assembly GCF_023660105.1. Lineage (NCBI taxonomy): Bacteria > Pseudomonadati > Thermodesulfobacteriota > Desulfovibrionia > Desulfovibrionales > Desulfovibrionaceae > Desulfovibrio > Desulfovibrio aminophilus. The sequence goes on from NZ_JAMHGA010000002.1 coordinate 90,674, forward strand.
CGGCGGCGCTGAACAGGTCGAGGGCGCGCATCATGGCGCACCTCGCGGCACGGCACCGGCACCACGCATCGCGTGCGCGCGCGTCAAAGAAGAAGAGTTAGATTCTAAGTTAGATTCTTCTATAGAGTGCGCGGCGCGATTTGCGCCTGATGTCCCGATACTGCGTGCGCCTGATGTCCCGATAGGTTCCACATGGTTATCCACAGGCACTGTGGATGGATTTTCAGGGAGAAAACGCAGTAGCTCGCGCCCGTCCTCCCGTTCGTTCTGAAGCCGGTAGCCGGGCAGCGACTGGCGGGCCGCGATCCGGCGAAGGTCGAGCGCGAAGTCGGATGGCCGGGCAAGGCTGCCGGATTTCCGGTGAAGATGGGAAACCTCAAACGCCCAGCCCTCGGGCTGGTGCCCGGCATGTTTGCGGGCGACTCGATACAACCAGCGTTCGATGCCGCCTTTCAGCCCGAAATAGGCAGGGTCAATGGCAAGGACCAGCGAGCGGTCGATGACGCTGTGGTAGAACCACTCGGGCAGGACAAACTCCATGCCCTCGACGCGCCCGGCGCGCGTGGTCAATTCTTCCCATTCATTAATCCAGGAGAATTGCCGGCGCCGCCAATGCGGCCCGTTGCGGATAGAGGTGGCGATGACGGTCGATTGCAGGCGCGCGAGCGCGGCCTTGAGCAACAGATAGTCCCGGTTGCCGGTGGCCCGCCCGATGGCGCGGAGAAGCTGGTAGGGCATGAAGCGAAAGAAGCGCGACGTAGGAAAGCCGCTGTCCTCCGCCGCGACGATCTGGCTGGCGGCCCAGATCAGCACATCGGCGTCCCAAATGGTCGCCATGCCGTGCTCGGGCATGCCGAGCACCTGCACTTCCACATCGGCGGCCTTGTAGAGAATGGGTTTGATACGCGGGGATTTGGCGAGGGAGAAAAAGGGCCGCTCCATCAGGTCGCGCTGGTCGCGCGGCGGCGCGTCGCCGGTAGCGACGATGAACGGGTTGAGACGGGCGCGCTCACTGGCGCCCTCCGGCCGGGCGGGGTTGTGATCGTCGTCCCGCACCATTCAGAGCTGGTCCCGTTCTTCGGGTGTCAGCCGATGCGGGGGAAAGACCGTGCCGGCGTCCCTGTCCCGCGTGCATGTGCGGGCGCCGATTTCTGTCCAGGCTTCTAGGTCGCGGATGGCATAGAGCACGCGGCCCCCGACTTTTCGGTAAACCGGACCGGTGCCATAGGTGCGATGCTTCTCAAGGGTTCGGCGCGAAAGGCCGAGGAAATAGGCGGCTTCCTTGGTGCGCAGGAATCTCGGCGGCAGGTCCGCCAGCGGATCGGGCATGAGATCACCTCGGGTTCGTTGATGCTGCTGTCGTCGGCGACAGCGGGCTGTGGCGAACCATGGCGAGGGATCGGCGATCTGTAGCGGGCCGTATTTGCGTGTATGTTTTTACGGCCCCCTTGCTGCGACCAAGATGTTGGCCGGGACTATTTGCGCCGAGGCTTGATCGGATAATGCAGGAGTAGCCTGTAGCCACCTTTCATCATGGCGATGCCATGAGTGACCAAGCGACGGATTTTGTTGCGGCGCGGATCACCCTCCCAATCTGTCTTGTCGCCGCGAAAGCCGAGCAACGTCTCGCCGATGGCGCGATGGCTTTCACCGCGCAGCTTCGCATCGAGCGCGCGCAAGGACAGGATATGAAACTGGCGCAGTTGCGAAGGTATAGCCCGGAAATCCGGGCCTGGCGCGCGACCGTTCAGGGACCGCCACAAGCGCCGCGCCGCATGGGCGCGCAATTCAAGAAAGGCATCCATCGGCAGGATGACAACATAGAAGGCTGCCGCTTCGGGGACGGCCTCGGGCAGCCAGAACTGATGTGCGACGCCATCCACCCGCCATAGCCCGTGCCAGCCGTCACCGGCGCGACGCAGATCGAGGCCATCCAGATGGGCAAGCGTGAATGTCGGTGCCTCTGGGCCGACCGGCTCCGGGGCGGGCGACAACATCACCGCCCGCGGCTGAAGGCTCGGAATCCAGAATTGTGATTGCCGGTCGGCGAGCGTTTCAGGATCGCAGGGGAAATCGCAGCCCCCAGCGTCGTGCGAACGCATCGAGCCGGGGGCCAGTCGGATTCTTCATACGCGAGATCGCGTGAAAATCGTGATGATACTCATCATCGCGTCGCAGATATTCCCAAGCGAAACCGGCGGCGGGAATGGTTTTCGTGTGCTTGTAGTCCGCCGATGCACGCCAGTCTATGCTCAACGGCATGGCGTCACCTCCCTAAGCAGGGCGGTGCATGAACCCCATGACACCGCCCTGATAAAGAGCGTCGTTCACAGCTGACAGTCGGGGTAGCCACTATTTCCAGATAACCGGATCGCCCGGCCTGAAGAATGCGATGGATGTCTTGTGTTTAATATCGTTCGGATCAGCTTTCCGACCCTCAAACTGAGCCTACGGGCGAGCTTGCCGAATGTTGGCATAACTGAACGGGCGGGTTTCGTTCTGCCTTATCTCCGGGAATGACCTCATCACTAACGTCTGGAATCGCTTTGTTGTGGCTGAGAGCAGGCAAGCCGCTTAAATGCCGAGCCATTCCGAGTGACTCAGCTCATACATCACCTCACCGTGCTCAGTGCCGGGTATAGGGTCGGGGAAATCCAGGAAATCCGTCCGCGTGTGTTTCATGCCAATTTTCTCCATCACGCGGCGCGATCCCCGATTAACTGCCATTGTATGAGCCACGATACTGTCGTATCCGCCACCTTCGAAGCCCCAACCGATGAGCGCGGCGGCACCTTCAGACGCCAGCCCTTGACCCCAAGCCTTCCGGCGCAGGCGATATCCGATTTCTGCCACTGCCCTTCCTTTCGGTGACAAGCAAAACCAGCCTACGAACTCATCATCTGCATTGCCTCGTGCCGTCCAGACGTTCGGCTCGTTCCCTCTTGGCATGAGAAACGGTGCGTTTGCCGGATTGATCCTGCTGTGATCAACCGCACCGTTGTTCAGAAACCGCATCACTTCCGGGTCAGTCTCAAGCCGGATGAAGTCGACCCGATCTCTCGGGTTGCAAGGACTGAGTGTCAGGCGGGTCGTGTTCAGGACAATCATGCCCAGCTCCGTCGAAGGAAAGTATACGTGTCGAATTCCTTTACTTGCCCGGAAAATACATGAGGGCCTACCATCCCTCAACCTGGTCGTATCGGCAAAAGCCTGTGTTGGATGCGACCAGCTTTGGGGAGTTTCTGTTCAACCAATCGCAAATATTGTCTGTTGCGAGTCGGCGCCGCCGGCGAGCGCAATTTCTTGCTGCGCGGGCTTGGACGTGCGGCGACGGCCGATCCACTCCGGGGATCGGCCGAAATTTTTCAGCGCCTGATCTGTGCAAAAGTCACGGGACCGGTTTGCCGGCCCCGTGATTACAATTTAGGTCACGGTTGTTTGAACGAGCGCCAAGGCCCTTTTGTTCCCGCACGGCGGTAATACAGGCGGCGGCAACGGAATGTATTCCAGGTCGCGATCAACGGCTCGAAGCCGTGCCACCAGTCGGCGTCTATGTCGCCGCAACGGCCCTCGAACAGCACATTTTCCCTCGCATCGCAAAGCCGGAACTCCATCGGCAGGGCGTCGCCCTGCTCCAGCTTGCCACGAGCGGGCACACCGTCCACATCCTCTCCCATGCCAAGGCAACCGCCATGATGGTCAACTGTAACAATCCAGCGCATATCGAAATCCTTTCCGTGTCGTGTTGGGATGCGGCGCCCGCCATGCTAGCGGGCGCTCTCGGCGGCTGGCTTATGCCGCCGCCCTGCCGTGCTGCTGCATGGCTGCAAGCCGCTTGCTGGCCGTTTCGTGGTGTCTGCTGTCCAGTTCAACACCGATCCAGTCCCGGCCAAGCTGCTGCGCTGCCGCCAATGTCGAACCGCTGCCGCTAAACGGGTCCAGCACAAGATCGCCGGGCTTCGTGAAAGCCTCGATCAGCGGGCGCAACGCCTCCACCGGCTTTTGCGTGGGATGCAGCTTGTTGCCCGCATAGGGGAAGTCGATCACGTCCGGGATCGGGTTTTCGGGCAGGGAAACATTGCCCTTCGCCAGCAAGTAAGCCTGTTCGTGCTGGTAGCGCAGAAACTTCGACGAAGACGCATAACGCTTGCGGAATACGATATGCCCGACAACGCGGAAGCCTGCCGCCTTCCATGCGTCCATGAACAAATCGACCTTATTCCAGCCGTAGAACGAAACCGCGAAACCGCCATCCTTCAAAACGCGGTGCATCTGATTGAACGCGGGACGCAACCACCGGGCGTTGTCGTCGTTGGCCACGGTCCTGCCGTCACGGCTGCGATAGTTCACCAGATAGGGCGGGTCGGTCAGAATGAAGTCCACCGATGCCCTGTCAAAAGAGCGCATCGCCTGGATGCAATCGGCATTGAAGATCACGTTGCGGGGGGTGTTGACGTTGCCGGTCATGTCTTTCTTCCTTCGGGTTTTGGGGTTCAGAGAAGCGAAGCGCCGCTCCTGAACCCTTGCCCGTCGGCGAGACCGGGGTAGCAAGGCGCAAGATAAGTCTTTGGCACCGTGGAATAATTGGAGGGGACCCGCTTGCGGGGAGCGGGCCGTTTATGCCGCGAAAGGCCGAAGAGTTTTCTTGCGGTGCGCGAGGGCAGCGCCCTTAGCTCTTGCCTTCAGAAACCACGTTACTTTCCGCCGCCGACCGGATAGATTATCCGCAGAGCAGACGCACTGCTCCGGGGCGTCGAAACCCCTACCAGTGGCTGGTGCCAGCCAGAACGGCACCACACTCCTTGACCTTATGGTCGGGGAGCCCGTGGCGTTATGTCCAGGGCTGCCCGCCTAAAGGCCACGGGGCCGTCTGGTACGGTTTCGAACTCCCCGATCACCAGGGTGACAAGGATGGTTTGCGGGGGCGCACCGCGGACACCATCCAGAAGAACAGGGAGGCGAACCGATGCGTGTCAGGCCGGAACTCGATCCCGATGTCGAGGATGAAGCCCCGACCGGCTCCGACATCACCATCTACGACGAAGAGCATTTCGTGACCTATCTGCGCCTGCTCGACGCGGACGCGGAAGGTGCGGATTGGACTGAGGTGGCGCGAATCGTGCTGCACCGCGATCCGGTGACCGACGAAAGCCGCGCACGCCATTGTTGGGAAAGCCATCTGACCCGTGCAAAGTGGATGACGAAGATCGGCTATCGCCGGATTCTGGAACAGGCAGTCGGGCAAAATTAGCGCTCGTGGACAAAGGGCATCCATAGTTTGACTGCGGCGATAGCGACAAATCCGGGATAGGATTCCTTAGTCTTGTCATATCGGGTGCAATTCTTCTGGGCCTCAGCATGGCGGCGGCCATCGCGGTCATTGGGGCTTCCGCAGCGGCCGCGACATCGCTATCGTGATTGCCCTGTCGATGGTCGTGATCGTCATCGTCGGTAGCATGATCGGTATGCTGCTTCCGGGCGGACCCGGCAACGGCCTCTACGCCTCTAGTAACCTCCATCGCCGACGCTACCGGTATCCTGATCTATTTTTCGATTGCGAAAGCAGTTCTGTCGTTGCTCTGAACCGAGAATATGAGGCCGTTGGTCGCAACAAGGTGCTTTCCGCGCGCGTAGCACCTATGTTGTCAGTAAACTCTCGGAGAGATCATGGCGCGGTTGGTCTGCATGCTTCAAACGAACCTATTCCGACAGACAACCCTTCGAACCTGATTGTCAGGCCGCATCAACAAGGAGACTTCATGCTGTATGTAGACATTCCCACGCGAAGTGAATTCGCAACTTTGTCCAGTGCTTGCGCGGATGCCTGCGTTTCGATTTATCTCAAGACGACGCCTATCACACAGGATGTCGGAACCTCCCGGATCGAGTTCGGCAACCTCATTCGCGAGGCCCAGTCACAGCTTCAGGATGCGGGCTTTGACAAGCGGCGGCTTGCAGCGCTGTCCGACAGCTTGAGCGACCTGCTGGACGACGATGAGTTCTGGCGTTTTCAGGCCAACAGTCTGGCCGTCTTCGCGACGCCCGACTCGATCCGTGCATACCGCCTGGCCAATGACCTGACCTCGATGGTGCAGGTTTCCGACCGGTTCCACCTCAAGCCGCTTCTGCGCGTTGTCACGTTCCCGCACTCGGCGTTTGTCCTCGCCCTTTCAGAGAACGCCGTCCGCCTTGTCGAGATGCATGCCGATCTGGCGCCTGAGGTGGTGAAAGTGCCTGACATGCCGAAGGATGCGGCCTCCGCCGCCGGCAAATCGACCCTCAACGACCGCTCCTTCAGCGGTCGCATCCACGGCTCCGAAGGGCAGAACGTTCGCTTCCAGCAATATATCCGCAAGGTTGACGCCGCTCTTCGCCAGGTTTTGTCCGGTCGCGAAACCCCGCTGGTGTTGGCCGCCACCGGCAGGCTTGCGTCGATCTTCGCCCAGACCTGCTCCTATCCGCATCTGTTGAAGGATACGATCACCGACAGTCCTGACCAGTTCAGCGAAGCCGAGCTTGCGAACAAAGCGCGGCCGATTCTCGACAATGCTTATGCTTCCGAGATCGCTGATATCCGTGCGCTATTTGACAGACGCGCGGGTGAAAGCCGCACGACGACCGACATAGCCGATGCAGCGCGAGCAGCGACCTTCGGCGGCATCCATACTCTGCTCGTGGATATCGACACGACCGTTCCCGGATTTGTCGATGACGAAAATGGTACCGTCACCTTTGTCGAAAAGGACGACGCAAAGGCGTATGGCATCGTCGATGAGATCGCGGCGCGGGCGCTGGCAAGCGGCGCGCGCGTCATGGGTGTGCGGCGCGAGGATATTCCCGGCGGGAACGAACTGGCGGCAATCCTTCGCTATCCAATCTAGGAAAGTCGGGAGGGGACGGCGGCCGTCTCCTCCCGCCACATCAGGAGATGTCGGCTTGACGATCAGGACCATAGTTGCGGCGATCGCACTTGAGAATGGCGATGAGCGGGTCGCCCGGCGCGCGATCCAGCTTGCCGCCGAACACGGTGCGAAACTCGTTCTGGTTCATGCGATCGAAAGCCTGCCGGCATCCGACCCGGATCTTCCCTCCCCGGCAAAGGAGGAGGCAATCGCCAATGTGCTTGCCACCGAGGCAACCGCATCCCTGCAACATCTGGCGGAGGGCGCAGCCGTTCAGACAGAAATCAGCGTGGAGTGCGGCAGGGCCGACCAGATCATCGACCGCCTGATACGCGACCACGCGGCCGATCTGCTGATCATCGGTCCCGGGAAACCGCAGAATCTGCGCGAGCGCGTATTCGGTTCGACCGCTGATCACGTGGTGCGTAACTGTGCCTGCCCGATACTGGTCGTCAAGCGGGAGGCGGTTCAGCCCTATCGTCGCATCGCCGCGGCCATTGACTTTTCGCCAATGTCATTCACGGCCGCGCAAATTGCAGCACGAATAGCGCCGCTTGCCGCATTCGAACTGATCCACACCTTGGAAATTCCGCTGACCTTCGAGCAGGCAATGCTCAAGGTGGGCACCACTCAGGCCGAGATCGACCAGTATCTCAAGGCCAAGGCCCGGACCGCCCACGCGGAATTGCGTTCCCTGCGCTCCAACCTTTCGGTGCCGGGAAAAATCCGGGTCGTTCGAGGTGATCCCGCGACGGCACTGGTCCGGTTGGCAAGATCCGGAAGGACGGACCTTCTGGCGCTCGGCGCGCAGGGGAGAAACGCCATTTCCAAATTGGTTCTGGGCAGTGTTGCGCGCCGAGTACTCGCAAGCTCTTCGTGCGATGTGCTTGTGGCGAAAGAATCAGTGTCCTTTGTTTGACAAAGGGCCATAACGCGAAAACTAGGCATACGCGCCCGTATCCAAGTTGTGGAATCATCAACTGTCAATCTCTGTAGCGCGATAGCCTCCCAATCACGGACCAACCCTATTTTACGCTACAGTATCCCATGTGCCGCACGGCTACGATGCGGGGCTTTTCTTTTAGATGTCGGCAGTTCTTCGATAGTCCCTGCCCCTTCCGGGCAAGGGACTGTTGGAGACGATGGCGTTCAAACGGGACAGGATCAGCATCAAGGTCATAGGACCGGAAACGGGCCGGAGCGATCCTGCGCGCGCCGATGCAGCCATCCACTCCCTCGCCCGGCTGATCGGTCGCCAGATCGCCCGCGAGCAGTTCGAGCGCAAGATGGCGCTGGAACGCAGGGCGCAGAAGAAGCGCCCGGCGGGCGAGGATGCGTAACTCCAGCCTTGCAATAACACGAATTACACGTATAATTCAGGTATCCCAATCGAAAGGATGCCTGCCATGCCGACAGTCGGTTCCCTCGAATTCCAGCGCAAGTTCGGCGAGTTCCAGCATCAGGCGCAGCGTGAGCCGGTGGAGATCACCCGGCACGGGCGGCGCGAGTTCGTGCTGATGTCCGCCGATCACTATGACTGGCTCCGCGCCGCCGCGCAGCGCACGCACCGCACGGCGGATGCCGCCGATGTGGTGATCGACGCCGTGGAGCGGGCCGAGATGGACCCGGAACACGCCCACCTCGACGATCTGCTGAAGTAAGGCCGGCGACGTGGCGATCCCTGAACCGAAGCCCGGCCTCGTCCTCCGCTACGATTACCTCTGGACGCATGAGGCCGCCGCCGGCCAGGATCAGGGCAAGGACCGCCCGGCCTGCCTCGTCGCCGCGACCGATGCCCTTGTTCGCCCGCGCCATGTGGTGCTGCTGCCGATCACCCACACGCCGCCCTCCGGCGATACGGTCGGCATCGAGATCCCGGCGAAGGTCAAGCAGGCTATCGGCCTCGACGACGCGCCGAGTTGGGTGATCGTGTCGGAGCATAATATCGACGAATGGCCCAATGGCGGGCTATCGCCGGTTCCCGGCAGGCGGGGCGAGTTCATCTATGGCTTCATCCCGCCGGGGTTGTTCGCGAAGATCAAGGCCAGCTTCCTCGAACTGGCCCGCGCGAAGAAGAGCGGCGCGGTGCGCCGCTGAACCTGTGGAGTTTTGAAAGGACCGGCCGATGACCCGCGTTGCCCTCTATGCCCGCTATTCCTCCGACAATCAGCGCGAGGCGTCCATTGAGGATCAGTTTCGCATCTGCCGCGAACAGGCGAAGCGTGAGAAGTGGAAGGTAGTCGGCACCTATAAGGACGCCAGCATCTCCGGCGCGAGCATGATCCTGCGGCCCGGCATCCAGATGCTGTTGCAGGACGCGCAGGCCGGACAGTTCGACATGGTGCTGGCCGAGGCTCTGGACCGCATTTCGCGTGACCAGGCCGATGTGGCGACGCTGTTCAAGCATTTGAAGTTCGCCGGCGTCCCCATCGTCACGCTGGCCGAGGGTGAGATCAGCGAGCTTCATGTCGGCCTCAAGGGGACGATGAACGCGCTGTTCCTCAAAGACCTCGCGGCCAAGACCCATCGCGGCATCCGTGGCCGTGTCGAGGAAGGCAAGTCGGGCGGCGGTCTTTGCTACGGCTACAAGGTGGTGAAGCAACTCGATACGCGCGGCGACCCGATCCGTGGGGACCGCGAGATCGACGCAGCCGAGGCCAATGTCGTGCGGCGCATCTTCCGCGAGTTTGCCGCAGGCATCGGCCCGCGCACCATTGCCCGCACGCTGAACGAGGAAGGCGTCCCCGGCCCCGAAGGTCGGCTCTGGAGCGACACCACCATTCGCGGTCATGTGAAGCGCGGCACGGGACTCGTGAACAACGAACTCTATGTCGGCCGTCTGATCTGGAACCGGCTGCGCTATCTCAAAGACCCGTCGACCGGCAAGCGCGTCTCTCGGCTGAACCCGGAATCGGAATGGATCGTCAAGGACGTTCCTGATCTGCGCATCGTCGACGACGAACTCTGGCAGGCCGTGCGTGCGCGTCAGGGCGAGATCGCCGAGAAGTTCGCCAATGTCACCGAAGCCGTCCGCGCACACCACAAGAAGAACCGGCTGAACGGCGCGCGGCGTCCGAAGTCGCTTCTGTCCGGGCTGGTGTTCTGCGGCTGCTGCGGCGGTCCCTATTCGCTGCGCGGCGCTGACCGCTTCGCCTGCTCGAACCATATCAGCAAGGGTTCCTGCTCCAATAGCCGCGGCATTGCGCGCGAAGATTTGGAGCGGCGTGTGCTTGCCGGGTTGAAAGACCGAATGATGGCGCCGGAGATCGTCGAGGACGCCATGCGCGCGTATGCGGAAGAAACGAACCGGCTGAACCGGGAACGTCGCTCGAACGGCGATTCCTGGAAGGCCGAACTGGTGAAGGTCGAGAAGCAGATCGCGCAGATCGTCGAGGCCATTGCGGACGGCATGTATCATCCGTCGATGAAGGAGAAGATGACCGGGCTGGAAGCGCGCAAAGGAGAGTTGACGGCCCTGCTCGCCGACGCGCCGGCAGACACGCCGGACATTCTGCCGAGTGCTTCAGCCATCTACGCGAAGAAGGTCGCCGCTCTGGCCAAGGCCCTGAACCGGAAGGAAGAGCGGCAGGAAGCGTCGCAGGATTTGCGCGCCCTGATCGAGAAGATTGTGCTGACTCCCGGCCCGGAGCGGGGTGAGATTTACGCCACGCTGCACGGCGATCTTGCAACGATCCTCGAATGGACAGATCGTCAAGCTGTTGGAAAGACTGCCAAAACGACAAAACCCGCCGCAGGTGCGACGGGTTTGTCGGTATCGGTGGTTGCGGGGGCAGGATTTGAACCTACGACCTTCGGGTTATGAGCCCGAAAAAGGCTTGATTTGACGTTGTGTTGCTATGTGTGATTGTGTTTTATTATGTTTAATTTTAAGTATTTTTTAAATATGGTGGTTTTACCGAGGGTGCTCAAGTTCGACTGGAATTGACTCCTTAGTTAGGAATAGGTTAGGACTAAAAGCATAATTCAATACCGTATGAAACCTGGATTTTCACCTCTACAATATACTGGAATTCGCCATGGCTAGCAAATACAAACGGGTTCACCCGAGGAAATGGGCAGGCGTCTATGTCTATGAGCTCGGTGATCTTTTCGACGGCAAACCAGATGTCTGTTACTTCATCAACTTTCGGTTGGGAGGCAGGCTCAGGTGGGAGAAAATCGGTAAGGCATCGGAAGGGTATACCCCTTCGATTGCCGCGGAATTGCGGGCTAAGCGTGTCCGGACAGTGCGTCACGGGGAGGAGGTGAAGACGAACCGCGAGATCCTGGAAGAGAATGCAGCCAGGGACAGAACATTCGGCGAGGTCGCGAAGAGGTATTTCGAGGCCAAGGGCGCTGAACTCAAGGGACGTACGACGGACATGAACCGCTATGAGAAGCATTTGGCATCGCGCTTTTCAAAATCCAGAATCGGGGAGGTCAGGCCCCTGGACATCGAGGCGTTGAAATCCTCCATGTCCGCTCGGGCGGCTGCCACCGTCTGGAATACGCTGGAACTGTTCCGACGCATTATCAACTATGGCCACAAGGCCGGGATTTGTCCTCCTTTGGGGTTTCATATCGAGATGCCCCGCAAGGACAACGAGGTCGTGGAGTACCTAGCTGCGGAAGAGATTCAACGGCTTTTCGACACGCTGAAGGCTTGGCCTTCCCGTGACGTGGCCCACATGCTTGAGCTCGCTTTTGTCTCGGCCTTGCGTCGGGGCGAGATTTTTAAGCTCCAGGATGATGATCTTGATTTCCACATGCGCATCATCCGGTTGCGCGCTCCCAAGGATGGGAGAACTACCTCTGTGCCAATGAGTCAGGCCGCCAAGGAAATCCTCCAACGCCAAATGGCTTGGCGGGATGAACACCATCCGGGGAGTCGCTTCCTTTTTCCTGGGCGGAACGGCGGACAGCGGACAGATTGTGGGGCCGTGGACCGTGTCAAGGAAAAGGCCGGACTTCCTAAAAGCTTTCGTCCTTTCCACGGACTCCGGCATCATTATGCCGTCACCCTGGCCAACAGCGGAGAGTTTTCCCTCGACATGATCGCTGAACTCATGACCCACAAGGGCACGGCCATGACGCGCCGCTATGCCCAGTTCCTGCCCGAGACTTTGAACCGTGCCGGTGAAGTCGCTGCCCGTCTGTTACGCAAAGGAATCGGCGGCGGAGGGGAGTAATGCCGGAATTGACCATTCCTGAGGGTAATTCCTAGCCTATTCGGACCAAAGTTTGGTCGATCTGCTTTATGGAAATAGACTTAACAAGCTTTATTAATTGCTTTTCAATATCTTCATGACGGTGGTTAAACCGAAAACAAATTTCACC
>NZ_JAMHGA010000003.1 GCF_023660105.1 Desulfovibrio aminophilus
GTCGGCTGGGTCAGTTGTTTATAAGAGACAGCGTCGGGCCCGTCGCGCACCTGGGCCAGCAGCTCGGCGGCCGGACCGCGCAGGGACGCGGGCAGCCGGTCGCGGAGGTCGTCCCCGGAGCCGGGGCCGCGCGGCCCCAGCAGGTCGGTGCGGCCGAAGGCCCGCAGCACCCGGTTGCGCTCGTCCAGGAGCAGGGCCGGGGGCGCGTGGCGGATCAGAACCCGCTCTCCGGCCAGGGCCGAGACGGTCTCCAGGTCCGGCCTGGACCTGGCCTCGGCCCGCGCCGGAGCGGAGACGGGCAGGATGCCGCTCATGGGCAGGCGCACGTCGCGGCGCTTGGTGAAGATCTTCCACTGCCGGTCCAGGGGCTCGAACTCCCCCTCCAGCTCGCCCAGGGACTCGCTGGGGCCCAGGAAGAGCACCCCGCCGGGATTGAGGGCGAAGTGGAACAGGGTCAGCACCCGCTGCTGGGCGAAGGGCTGGAGATAGATGAGCAGGTTGCGGCAGGCCACCAGGTCCATGCGCGTGAAGGGCGGGTCCTTGACCAGGTCGTGCTCGGCGAAGACCACCATGCGCCGCAGCTCCGGGTGCACGCGCAGGCCCTGGTCCCCGGCCGTGAACCAGCGCCTCGTCCGCTCGCGGCCCGCGCCGCGCAGGGACTCCTCGGTGAACAGGCCCCGGGCCGCCTGGGTCAGGGCCTCGCGGTGCACGTCCGTGGCGAAGATGCGCACCTGTCCGGGAAATTTTCGGGTCTCGGCCAGCTCCCGGAAGATCATGGCCAGGGAGTAGACCTCCTCGCCCGTGGCGCAGCCCGGGACCCAGATCCGCACGTCGCGTCCGGCGGCGCGCTCCAGGATGTCCGGGGCCGCCCGCTCCTCGATGCAGGCGAAGGCCTGCTGGTCGCGGAAGAAATGGGTCACGCCGATGAGCAGGTCGTGGTGCAGCTGGTCCAGTTCGGCGCGGTCGGTCTGGAGCAGGCGGATGTAGTCCTCCAGGTCCGGGCAGCGCCGGATGGCCTGGCGGCGCTCGATGCGCCGGGTCACTGTGGTGGGTTTGTAGGCCGCGAAGTCCACGCCGTGCCGGGCGGTGAGCAGGTCGAAGACCGGGGCGAAGCGGGCCGTGGAGTGCTCCCCGCCGTTGTCCGCGCCCTCGCCGCGCACCTCGCGCAGCAGGGCCCCGGCCAGCTCCGAGGGCTCCAGCACATGGCGGGCCGCGCCCGTGTCCAGCGCGGCCCGGGGCATGCCGTCGAAGGCCGCGCTCTCCGGGCTCTGGACGAGCACGAGCCCGCCCGCCCGGGCCACCTCGGCCGCGCCCCGCGCGCCGTCGCCGCCCGCGCCGGAGAGGATCACGGCCACGGCCCGGGGGCCGCCGTCGCGGGCCAGGTCCATGAGGAAGCGGTCCACGGGCATGGCCGGCGCGGCCGCCGGATCGCGTTCGCCCAGGCCCACCCGGCCCCCGGCCACGCCCATCTCCATGCCCGGGGGCAGCACGAGCACCTCGCCCGGGATGAGGAAGGCCCCGTCGCGGGCCTCGCGCACGGGCATGGCCGTGTAGCGGGCCAGCATCTCGGGCAGCAGGCTCCGGCGGCCGGGCAGGAGGTGCTGGAGCACCACGAAGCTCATGTCCGGGCAGGGCGGCAGGGAGGTGAAGAAGGCGCGCAGGGCCTCCAGGCCCCCGGCGGACGCGCCGACGGCCACCACGCGCGAGGGCTGGGGCGGCATGGCCGCCGGGTCCGCGCGGCTCCGGTCCTCGCCGCTCATGGGCGGCCTCTCGTGGCGGAAAGGGTGCGCATTTCCCCATGATAGCGCATCCGATCGCGCCGCGAAAGCCCGTCGGGCCGCGCTTCCTGGTCGAAGGACGAAAAAAATCGGGGGGTCCGGCCCCGACGGCCGGACCCCCGGTATGGAGGAGGGTATGGGAATGGTCGGAATGGAAGGCGGTCAGCCCGCCTGGATGTCGATGCGCCGGGGCTGGACCTTGGCCACCTTGGGCATGAAGATCTCCAGCACGCCGTTCTTGAGCGTGGCCTTGATCCCGGCCCGGTCCACGATGTCCGAGAGGGCGATGGTCTGGCGGAACTCGCCTGAGCCGAACTGGACCTCCAGGAAGCGCTCCTTCTCGGCGGGCAGGCCGCGCGTCTTGCCGGACACGGCCAGCTCGGCCTCGCGCAGGTCCAGGACCAGGTCGTCGCGGCCCACGCCGGGCATGTCCATGTAGACCCAATAGCCGTCCGCGCGCTCCAGGATGTCCGTGGCCGGGCGCAGAACGGGCAGGTTCTTCTCGTTGTTTTCGGCGTTCATGGCGCGCACCTCCTAGCCCACGTCGATGCTCACGCGGCGGGGCTTGATGTCCTCGGTCTTGGGCAGGGTCACGACGAGGATGCCGTCCGTGAGGGCGGCCTTCACCGCGTCCCGGTCCACCTGGACGTTGAGCTGGACCACGCGCTGGAACTGGCCCGCCGGGCGCTCCTGGCGGAAGTACTTGCCCTGTTCCGGCTTGCGCTCGCCCTTGATGACCAGGGTCTTGTCCGTGAGGGTGATCTCCATGTCCGTGATCTCCACCCCCGGAATCTCGGCGCGGACATAGACGTTTTCGTCGTCCTCGCTGATGTTCAGGGGCGGATAGGCCATGCGCCGGCTCTCGCCGTGGACCGGCTGGAGGAACTCCTGCATGAGCCGGTCGAAGCGGTCCGGGAAAGAATACAGGGTGTTGAAGTCGAGCACCATGCGTCTACCTCCTTCACGCTTTGTTGTGACGGAGAAATAGGCACGCCTCCTTCCTTGTCAACCGGCTTCGCCGGCTTTCAGAAAGGCGGGGGGAGAGGCGGTTCATGAACCGGCGGGGCCGGGGGCGTGGCGCAGGAGGACGCGGGCCATGAAGCGCTGGGAGTGATAGAAGGAGAAGAACTTCATGAGCATCTGGAGGGAGAAGCGCATGGTCAGGCCCTGGCCGCGCAGGTCGTTGAGCCGGGTGTGGGCCGCGTCCAGGGCCTCGGCCAGGGGAATGAAGTCGGGCGCCGCGCCCTGGCCGATGGAAGTCAGGACGTCGCGGGTGGCCGAGGACAGGGCCCGCAGCTCGGCGTCCATGAGGATGTCGTAGCCCTGGTCCTGGGCGTCGTTGAGGGCGTGGAGCATGGCCCGCAGGTGGGGCAGGCAGGTCTCCAGGGTGTCCACCTGGAGGCTCAGGGCGGCGGTGTCGTCGCGGTACAGGAGCCGTTCGTGGCGCAGCACGCTCTTGAGCAGGCCCCGGTCGGCGGCCACGTCCCGCTCCAGACGCTCCAGCGGGTCGAGGGAGAGCATGCTCTGGCGGTTGAGGAAGGCGTCGAGCACGTCGCCGTAGAGGTCCGCCAGGGCGGTGAACTGCCGCCGCAGCCGCTCCCGCAGGACGTCGCCCGCGCGCTGGGGCCAGAGGGCGACGCTGACGACGAAGGCGCAGGACACGCCCAGGGCGATCTCCAGGACCCGCTCCATGCCGAAGACGAGCCGCTCGGGCTGGCCCAGGCTGGCCAGGAAGACGATGACCGTGGTGATGGCGGCCATGCGGTAGCGGGCGTTGTAGCGGGTCATGTAGGCGCAGAAGGCCACGGACAGGAACAGCGCCAGGATGGTCATGGGCCTGTTGGCCGGGAAGGCCAGGATGGCGACGGCGGCGATGGCCGCGCCCACGGCCGTGCCCGAGAACCGGTACCAGCACATGCGGATGGAGTCGGCCACGGAGACCTGCATGACGATGACCGCCGAGATGGCGGCCCAATAGCCGAAGGGCAGGCGCAGCCAGTCGGCGGCGACGTAGGCCAGCACGGCGGCCAGGCCGGTCTTCACGCCGTGGTGGATGTGGGCTTGGGTGGAATTGAACTCGGCTTTGGTCATGGTTGCTTCATGCCCTGTTTCCCGGGCCCTGAAAAGGTTTCGAAAGGACGAGGCCCGTTCTCTCTTTGTTTCTATGACTCTGGTTTTCTGTAATCCGGCGAAGCCGGACGGCGGAGCCGGGCGGGCGGAGCCGGGCGGGCGGAGGGGAGGGGTCAGAAGGTGTAGGCGATGGAGAGGGAGCCGAAGTTGTGGAAGCCGTCGGGCTGGCCTTCGTATTCCTGGGTGCGCCAGGCCTGGGTGTAGGTGATCTTGACGTCGCCGAGGGTCAGGGCGGCTCCGGCCAGGAGGTCGGCCACGAAGGGCTCCTTGCTCACGTGGGGGCTCTTCTCCCAGGTGTTGCCGTCCAGGAAGATGTCCCGGGCCACGGCCCGGCCGTCGGTTCCGGCGAAGACGTGGAAGCCCCACCAGCGGGAGCTTTGCAGGCGCTCGGAGTTCACGGCCACGGGCGCGCTGACGCCTCCGCCCGGCCCGATGAGGGCGGTGCCGAAGTCGGCGGGCAGGTTGAAGCCGAAGCGGACCTCGCCGCCGAGGTTGAAATGGGTGGCCACGTTGCCCACGGTGACGCCCGCGTGGGGCAGCACGTCGAAGCCCATGCCCGTGGGCAGGTCGGCGACGATGAGCCGCCAGTTGCGCTGCCAGGTGAGCATCAGGCCGGGCTCGTCGTGGAGCTGGTGGCTCCAGCCCTCGGAGCGGCGCGAGCCGATGGCGTTGTGGAAGTTGTTCTGGACCTCCTCGCCCAGGGCCGAGGGGCCGACGATGCCCAGGGTCAGGGCCAGGGTGTTCAGCTCGGTCTCGTCCTTGGAGTGCAGGGCCAGGGTGGTGTAGAGCCAGCCCGCGTAGGGCCGCTGGTCGCTGGGCGGGTTCTCGGCGTAGACGTCGCGCGGGGTGTAGAGGTTCTGGCCCAGGGACAGGGACACGGACCGCTGACGCGAGGGGTCGTAGAGCTCGGGGAAGTTCTCCAGCCAGGGGTCCAGCTCGTCCAGCAGGGCGCGGACCCAGCCGGCCTGGCCGGGGGCGTCGCGGCCGGGGGTCAGGTCCGGGGAGACCCAGGTGAGCATGAGGCCGTTGGTGTACTCCTCGTCCGTGCCGCCAAGAAATTTGTCGTTCTCCACGAACAGGATCAGGGTTTCGCTGTCGCGGGAATAACGGGCGAGGCTCGGGGCCTGCTCCCCGGCGCGGGCCGGGAGGGGGAGCAGGAGGCAGAGCAGGAGCAGGGCGGAGAGGGTCGTCTTCATTGGGGCCACCGGGTCGAGGGCTACGCCGGGAGGCCCCGGAAAGTCAAGAGCTACTTGCTTTCCACCAGGTCGGTGTTGCCGGTGAGCACGAGCGCGCTCTTGCGCGAGAGGTTGCGCAGGGTCCAGGTGGTCGGGCCCATGCGCCGGACCTCCACCTGGTCCCCGGCCTGGGCGTCGCTCAGGCCCTTGAGCGAGAGCTGCTCGGGATTCGTGACCGTGAGCACGAAACTTTCGCCTTGGGCCACCTCGGCGGGGCCCCGGTCGGCGGTGCCGCCCAGCACGGGCAGCTCCACCCCGGCCCCGGCGGCGCGCACGGGCAGGGCCAGGAGCCAGAGAGCCAGGAACAGGCCGGAAAATTTCAGCAAAACCTTCACCTCGATGCCTCCGGTCAGCCGTCATGAGCCCCCCGCCGCGACGCGGCGGGCCCTGGTCGGCCGATCAAAACAAGCAATGCCTGTGCCAAAACCGCAGGCCAAAAATTTCAACCGCTTGGCCGTGTTGAAGCGGCACAATGTGCGCAAACCGGCTGCGCACCGTGGGCCAAGGTGCGCAAAAACCGTACAAACCGACCCTCCCGGCTTGTCCATAATCCCCCCGAAGGGGGTTGACAGGCGGGGGCGGCTCGTATTGAGTGGAAATCGGTACGGGGAAGTACATAGAGAGGAACGATGGCTGAATATCCCGAGATTCTCGGTGTCTATTCCATGCGCCGCTCCGACGAGATCGGTCTGGGCGCCACCACCTCCAAGCGCGAGCAGCTGACCTACTGGTACGTGCGCAAGCTGGCGGCCGACCGCTACGAGGTCCAGCCGCTCAACGCGGGCAACGTGCCCTCGGGCATCAAGAAGGAGGTGACGGAACTGGACTTCCTCACCAACTACACGCCCGAACCCACCTTCTACCGCACCTTCACCGTGCCCGCGCTGGACTCCCTGGCCCGCAAGGTGGCCCAGGGCGAGGAGATGCTGGCCAACGGCAGGCTGGACGAGGCCGAGAAGCAGTTCCTCAAGGCGCTCATGATCGACGACGTGAACGTGCGGGCCAACTACGGCCTGGGCGAGGTCTACACCGAGAAGAAGGACTTCGACCGGCTGCGCAGGGTCCTGCACACCCTCCTGGGCCAGGACGAGGCCTTCGGCCAGGAGCACCGCGAGCGCTTCAACTCCTTCGGCATCAGCCTGCGCAAGCACCAGCGCTACGACGACTCCGTGGCCTATTACACCCGCGCCCTGGAGATCAATCCCACGGACGAGCACGTGCACTTCAACATGGCCCGCGCACTGTTTTCCAAGGGCGAGGCCGACCGCTGCATGCAGCATCTGAACATCGCCCTGAGCCTGAATCCGGACTTCCAGGAAGCGCGCAAATTCCTGGAATACGTGGAGAAGAACAGGCAAAATGCCGGATAGCGCCCGAGGGACCGGCGTCCTTCCGGCCCGGCGACGGCCGGGAAGAGGAGGACTTTATCCGCGCGCCGCGTCCGGCGTCCTCCTTCTGGTCCTCCTGCTCTGCGCCCCGGCCGCGCCCCTGGGGGCCGAGCCCGGCCCGGCCGAGCCCACGGCCACGGACTGGAGCTTCGAGCTGAAGACCAAGGTCCTTATGGACAGCTTCACGGCCTACGAATTCGGCATGCCCCTCCCGCCGCAGTACGCGCCCCTGAGCCGCCTGGAGTTCGAGATGGACTCGGTCTGGGCGGGCTTTTCCGCGCGGCGGCGGCTGGACCGCTTCTCCCTGGGACTGGAGTACCTCTCCAGCTCCCTGCGCCAGGAGGGCGGGCACATGCGGGATTCGGACTGGGAGGACCCGGCCGATACCGGGCGGCTGACCACCTTCAGCAAGTCCGAGTGCACCCTGCGGCCCAGCTTCCAGATCAGCGCGGACCTGGACATGCAGGCCGCCGACCTCCTGGGCCTGGGCCCGGAATGGGACCTGCGGCCCTTCGTGGGCTTCCGCCTCCAGGAGCTGTCCTTCCTGGCCCACGACGGCACCCAGTGGGAATACGACCCGCCGTACACCGTGACGCCCCTGCCCGGCCACTCCATCGCCTTCCGCCAGACCTGGCGGCAGTATTTCCTCGGTCTGGCCCTGGGCTACGACTGGGGCCCGGTCCTGGGCCTGCGCCACTTCAAGACCACCGGCCGGGCGGACGTGGCCTATGTCCAGGGCGACAACCGCGACGACCATCTTCTGCGGCCGGACCGCATCACCCGCGAGGAGACCGAGGGCTACGCCGTCCACGCCGTCCTGGGCCTGACCCTGGGTCTGGCCGAGAACCTGGACCTGGGCCTGGAGGGCGAATACCTGGGCATCGAGACCACCGGCGTCCACAAGCTCCACGACGGCTGGGTGGGCCTCGACATGCAGTGGAACAAGGGCGTGCACGTCTGGTCCCGCCAGACCTCCCTCCAGCTCTCCCTGGCCTACAGCTTCTAATCCCCCTTCGGGGGCGCATGGAAAGGCCAAGGGCCTTCGGCCCACTTCAGAAAGGCGTGAGGGGCAGGGGTTTCTTTCGCCTTTCTGCAGACCGGCTGCGCCGCCGACTTCGGCGGTCTGCAGAAAGACGGAAACCCTCTTGGCCTTTTTTATAGACCGGCGAAGCCGGGGGCCTTCGACCCACTTCAGAAAGGCGTGAGGGGCAGGGGGTTTCTTTCGCCTTTCTGCAGACCGGCTGCGCCGCCGACTTCGGCGGTCTGCAGAAAGACGGAAACCCTCTTGGCCTTTTTTATAGGGTAATTCCTAGCCTATTCGGACCAAAGTTTGGTCGATCTGCTTTATGGAAATAGACTTAACAAGCTTTATTAATTGCTTTTCAATATCTTCATGACGGTGGTTAAACCGAAAACAAATTTCACC
>NZ_JAMHGA010000004.1 GCF_023660105.1 Desulfovibrio aminophilus
CGGCGCGCCCGCCGCCCCACCCGCCGCCCCCCCCCCCCCCCCCCCCCCCCCCCCCCCCCCCCCCCCCCGCCCCCCCCCCCCCCCCCCCCCCCCCCCCCCCCCCCCCCCCCCCCCCCCCCCCCCCCCCCCCCCCCCCCCCCCCCCCCCCCCCCCCCCCCCCCCGGTGGCCCGTGAAGAGATCTGACGAGATATGGGCACGCGCGGCGCAGACGCGCGTTGATGCAAGTTTTTGGAAGGGGGGGCCCGGGGAGGGAAACCTTTTTCCAAAAAGGTTCCCTCCCCGGTTTCCTGCCCAAAAGGATCGGCATGCGCATCCTGACCGTCTCCGAACTGACCCGCGCCGTGAAGGACGCCTTGGAGGCCGAGTTCCCGTTCGTCTGGGTGCGGGGGCAGGTCTCCAATCTGGGCCGTCCCGCGTCCGGGCACGTGTACTTCACGCTCGGGGACGGCGAGGCCGTGCTTCAGGTGGTCTGGTTCAAGGGCAGCCAGTGGGGCGCGGGCGAGGAGGGGGTGCATCCCCTCACCGGCGAGGTGCTGGAGCCGGGCCAGGGCGGCCTGGCCGCGCGGCTGGCCGACGGCCTGGAGGTGCTCTGCGCGGGCCGGATCAACGTCTACGCCCCGCGCGGGCAGTACCAGCTGGTGGCCGAGCTCGTGCAGGAGCAGGGCGTCGGGGACCTGCATCTGGCCTTCGAGGCGCTCAAGAGAAAGCTGGCGGACAAGGGCTACTTCGACGAGGACCGCAAGATGGTCCTGCCCAGGAGCCCGGAACGCGTGGCCCTGGTGACCTCCGCCAGCGGCGCGGCCGTGCGGGACTTCCTGCGCATCGCCTCGGAGCGCGGCTTCGGCTGCGAGATACGGATTCATCCCACCCTGGTGCAGGGCGAGCAGGCCCCGGCCGGGATCGCGGCGGCCCTGGACCGGGTCAACGCCGACGGCTGGGCCGAGGTCATCGCCCTGGTGCGCGGCGGCGGCTCCCTGGAAGACTTGTGGGCCTTCAACACCGAGCTGGTGGCCGACGCCCTGTACCGCTCGAGCATCCCGGTCATCACCGGCGTGGGCCACGAGCCGGACGTGACCATCGCGGACTACGTGGCCGACAAACGCGCGGCCACCCCGAGCCACGCGGCCCAGGAGCTCTGGCCCGCGCGCGCGGACCTGGCCCAGGCCGTGGACGAGGCCCAGCTCGACCTGGAGCGGGCCTTCGGGAACTGGTTCGGGGCCAAGGAGGCCCGGCTGGCCGAGTTGCGGCGGGCCCTGTCCTGGCTCTCCCCGGCCCAGCGCCTGGAGCGGCTGCTGGAGCGCTTCCGGGACACGCTGCACCGTCTGGTCCGGGCGGGCGGAGATTTCGTGGAGAACAGACAGGGCGGACTGGAGCGGGCCCTGGCCGGGCTGACCCGGGCCTTCGGGCCCGAGGCCCTGGAACTCCGGCGCGGACAGGCCGAATCCCTGGCGCGGCGTCTGGACGTCGCCGGGCGCGGCCTGCTGGAGACCAGTGGCAACTCGTTGGAATTGTTGCAGGCCCGGTTGGCCGGGCTTGATCCAGAGGCCCCCCTGGCCCGGGGCTACAGCCTCGTGACCCTGGCCCGCACCGGCCGTTTCCTGCGCGGGGCGGGCGACGCGGTTCCGGGCGACGAGCTGCTGGTGCGCGTGCGCGACGGCCGCCTGCGGGCCGGAGTGACCGCCGTGGAGAAGGACGAATGACGCGCCGCGTTCTTGGAGCCTTGTTCGTCGTCTGCCTCTGGGCGGGCGCGGCCCTGGCCGGGGCCCGGCTGGAGGTTCCGCAGCGGGCGGGCCTGGGCGAGCCCTTTCTCGTGCGCATCGTCTCGGACCGGCCCTTCCGGGACGTGACCGTGCACTGGCTGGAGCGCGAGGTGCGGCCCACGGTCAAGGCCGGGGACGGCGGGAACGTGGCCGAGATCCTGCTCGGCACGGACGTGCTCGAGGACGAGCCCGGCGCGCGCGAGATTTCGGCCGTGCTCCTGGACGGGAGCGAGACGGCCACCCTGCGCGGCGTCGTGGAGGTGCGGCCCAAGGAGTACCCCGTCCAGGCCCTGACCCTGCCGCCGAAGATGGTCACGCCTCCCAAGGACGAGCTGGCCCGCATCGCCCGGGAGCGGGAGCTGAACCACCGCATCCTGGACCAGGCCAGTCTGCGGCGTTTCTGGACCCTGCCCCTGGCCCGGCCCGTGTCCGGGCCGGTGGAGAGCGTCTACGGCGCGGCCCGGGTGCTCAACGGCCAGAAGAAGAACCCGCACCGGGGCCTGGACTTCGACGCCCCCAAGGGCGCGCCCGTGCTGGCTTGCGCCACGGGCACCGTGGTCCTGGTGGCGGACCAGTACTATGCCGGGAAGTGCGTCATCGTGGACCACGGCAACGGCGTGCAGAGCCTGTACTATCACCTGTCCGAGGCCAAGGTCCGGGAAGGCTACCGGGTGGACCGGGGCGAGGTCCTGGGCCTTGTCGGCTCCACTGGCCGGGCCACGGGCCCGCACCTGCATTTCAGCCTGAGCGTCCAGGGCCGTCTGGTGGACCCCCTGCCCCTGCTGGAGGAATGAGCATGGCCAAGAAGGAAGAGGGATTCGAGAAGCGTCTCGCGCGGCTCAAGGAGATCGTCGAGGCCCTGGAGCGCGGCGACCTGCCCCTGGAGCGGGGCGTGGCCCTCTACAAGGAGGGCTTGACCCTGGCCCGGGCCTGCGGCAAGCAATTGGAAGACGCCCGCAACGAGGTCAAGGTGGCCGGAGAGGGCGCGCTCAGGGATTTCGAGGTCCCGGAGGACGGAAACGGCGATGACGATCAAGAGTGAACTGGCCGGACGGGCCGCCGAGGTCGCGGACCATCTCGCCGCCTGCCTTCGCGGCCGGGACATTCCCGAGCGGCTGCTGG
This sequence comes from Desulfovibrio aminophilus, assembly GCF_023660105.1. NCBI lineage: Bacteria > Pseudomonadati > Thermodesulfobacteriota > Desulfovibrionia > Desulfovibrionales > Desulfovibrionaceae > Desulfovibrio > Desulfovibrio aminophilus. The sequence continues at coordinate 2,884 of NZ_JAMHGA010000004.1, forward strand.
CCTCCATGGAATACAGCCTCCTGGCCGGGGGCAAGCGCCTGCGGCCCGTGCTCGCCATGTCCTGGGCCCGCGTGCTGGGCGGCGACCCCTCGGCCGTGCTGCCCTTCGCCTCGGGCCTGGAGTGCATCCACACCTATTCCCTGATCCACGACGACCTGCCCGCCATGGACGACGACGATCTGCGGCGCGGCAGGCCCTCCAACCACAAGGCCTTTGACGAGGCCACGGCGATCCTGGCCGGGGACGGCCTGCTCACCGAGGCCTTCGGCTTCTTCTGCGACGCCGGACTCGCGGGCGGCCTGCCCGCCGAGCGGGTGCTGCGGGCCACGCGCCTCGTTGCCGAGGCGGCCGGGGCCGCGGGCATGGTCGGCGGCCAAGCCCTGGACATGGAGTACACCGGCCGGGCCGGGGTGACCCTGGAGGAGATGCGCGGCCTGCACGCGCGCAAGACCGGCGCGCTCATCAGCGTGGCCTGCCGGGCCGGGGCCGTGCTGGCCGGGGCCCCCGAGGCCGACGAGGCCCGGGCCCTGGAATACGGCCGCAACCTCGGGGTGGCCTTCCAGATCATGGACGACGTGCTCGACCTGGTGGCCGACGAGGCCACCCTGGGCAAGCCCGTGGGCAGCGACGTGGAGAAGGGCAAGAACACCTATCCGGCCCTGGTGGGCCTGGACGAGAGCAGGCGGCTGGCGGCCCTGAGCGTGGACCGCGCCCTGGAATGCCTGGTTCCCTATTCGGGCGGCGAGGCAGCCTTCCTGACCCGTCTCGCCCGCTACATCCTGGAGCGCGCCTCATGAAGACCGTGAAGAGCGACGAGACCGCCAACAAGTATCTCCGGGAGACGAGCCTCCTGCCCCTGATCCGCAAGCCCTCGGACGTGGCCGGGCTGAACCGTGAGGAATTGCAGGCCCTGGCGGCCGAGATCCGGCGCGTGATCATCGAGCAGGTCTCGGCCGGAGGCGGCCACCTGGCCCCCTCCCTGGGCGTGGTGGAGCTGACCCTGGCCCTCTGCCGGGCCTACGACCTGGAGCAGGACCGCCTCGTCTGGGACGTGGGCCACCAGGCCTACGCCCACAAACTGCTCACCGGCCGCCTGGACCGCTTCCACACGCTCCGGCGCTTCGGCGGCCTGTCCGGCTTCCCGCGCATGAGCGAGAGCCCCTACGACCACTTCGGGGTCGGCCATTCGAGCACCTCCATCTCGGCGGCCCTGGGCATGGCCCTGGCCCGCGACCTGGCCGGAGGAAAGAACGAGGTCATCGCGGTCATCGGCGACGGCTCGCTCACCGGCGGCCTGGCCTTCGAGGCCCTGAACCAGGCCGGGGACATGGAGCGCAAGATCGTGGTCGTGCTCAACGACAACGAGATGAGCATCTCGCGCAACGTGGGCGCGCTCTCGCGCTTCCTTTCGCGCAAGCTCTCCGCGCCCTTCGTGACCCGCTTCAAGCGCGAGGTGGAGGCCTTCCTCAGGCAGATTCCCAAGATCGGCGAGGACCTGGCCCTGTTCGCCAAGCGCAGCGAGGACGCCTTCAAGAGCTTCATCACCCCGGGCATGCTCTTCGAGGCCCTGCGCTTCACTTACGTAGGCCCCATCGACGGCCACAACGTGGAGCTGCTTTCGGACGTGCTGAGCCAGACCAAGCGCATGGACCGGCCGGTGCTCGTGCATGTGCTCACGCGCAAGGGCAAGGGCTACGAGCCCGCCGAGACGAACCCGGCCTATTTTCACGGCGTCGGCGGCTTCGAGCCCGAAACCGGCATGGCCATCAAGCACGGGGCCCAGTTCAGCACCTACACCGAGGTCTTCGGCTCCACGCTCTGCGCCCTGGCCGCCAAGGACAAGAAGATCGTGTCCATCACCGCGGCCATGCCCGAGGGCACGGGCACGGAGTGCTTCCGCGAGCGCTTCCCGGACCGCTTCGTGGACGTGGGCATCTGCGAGCAGCACGCCGTGACCTTCGCCGCCGGACTCGCGACCCAGGGCTTCAAGCCCGCCGTGGCCATCTACTCCACCTTCCTGCAGCGGGGCTACGACCAGGTGGCCCACGACGTCTGCCTCCAGAACCTGAACGTGAAGTTCTTCCTGGACCGCGCCGGGCTGGTGGGCGAGGACGGGGCCACGCACCACGGAGCCTTCGACATCGCCTTCCTGCGCCACCTGCCGAACATGACCATCATGGCCCCCAAGGACGAGGACGAGCTGGCCCGCATGATGGCCACGGCCTTCGCCATCGAGGGCCCGGTGGCCGTGCGCTACCCGCGCGGCATGGGCCGGGGCGTGCCCGTGGACCCGGCCCTGGCGCCGCTGCCCGTTGGCCGGGGCGAGATGCTTCGCGAGGGCCTGGACGCGGCGGTCATCGCCCTGGGCTCCCGCGTGGGCCCCTGCCTGGAGGCTGCCGAGGAGTTGGAGGCCGCCGGGATCGGCGCGGCGGCGGTCTGCAACGCCCGCTTCGCCAAGCCCCTGGACGCCGAACTGGTCCTCTCCCTGGCGCGGCGGCACCGCAAGCTGCTCCTGGTGGAGGAGGGCGTCCTGGCGGGCGGCTTCGGCTCGGCCGTGCTGGAACTCCTGGCGGACAACGACCTCCTGGCGGGCCGCACGGTGCGCCGCCTGGGCCTGCCGGACCAGTTCGTGGAGCACGGCTCGCAGAAGCAGCTGCGCGAGCTCACGGGCATCGACAAGAAGGGCGTCAAGAAGGCCCTGAGCGAGCTCATCCAGGCGTCGTGACCACTTTCCGCCGGGGGCTCGTTTCCGCTCCCCACCATTTGGCCGCCCAAGCCGGGGCCGAGGTCCTGGCCGAGGGCGGCAACGCCGTGGAGGCCGCCGTCGCGACGGCGGCCGCGCTCTGCGTGGTCTACCCGCACATGACCGGCCTGGGCGGCGACGGCTTTTGGCTCGTGCACGCGCCGGGCCGCGACCCCGTGGGCATCGACGCCTGCGGCCGGGCGGGCGCGGCCGTCATCCCCGAAATCTTCCATTCCGCCGGGCTGGACGCCGTGCCCGCGCGCGGCCCCCTGGCCGCCTGCAGCGTTGCCGGAGCCGTGTCCGGCTGGCTGGCGGCCCTGGATCTGGCCCGTCCCTGGGGGCGGCCCCTGCCCCTGGCGCGGCTCCTGGAGCCCGCCGTGCGGCTGGCCCGGGAGGGCTTTCCCGTGAGCCGGAGCCAGCACGACCTGACCGCCTCGGCCCTTGGCGAACTGAGCCCGCGGAGCGGGTTCGCGGACCAGTTCCTGGCGCACGGCGCGCCGCCCGAGCCCGGGAGCGTGCTGCGGCTGCCCGCCCTGGCCGACGCCCTGGAGCGCCTCGGCCGCGCCGGGCTGGACGATTTCTATCGCGGCGGCCTGGCCGCGTCCCTGGCCGCCGACCTGGAACGCGCCGGATCGCCGTTGACCCGGGCGGACCTGGCCGGACAGCGGGCCGGGATGGTGAAACCCCTGGTCCTGACGCTGCCCGAAGGCCGGGTCTGCAACCTGCCGCCGCCCACCCAAGGGCTGGCCTCGCTGCTCATCCTGGGCCTGGCCCGGCGGCTGGGCATCCCGTGCGCGGAGTCCTTCGAACACGTGCACGGCATCGTGGAGGCCACCAAGCGGGCCTTCGCCGTGCGCGACCGGGAACTGGGCGATCCCTCGGCCATGACCGCCGACCCGGCCGCGTTTCTCACGCCGGAGGCCCTGGCGCGCCTGGGGAGCGGGCTGGACATGGAGCGGGCCGCTGCCTGGGAGGCCGACGGGGCTCCAGGCGACACGGTCTGGTTCGGGACCGCCGACGCCTCGGGCCGGGTGGCGAGCTGCATCCAGAGCCTCTATTTCGAATTCGGCTCGGGCCTGGTCCTGCCCGGCAGCGGCGTGACCTGGCAGAACCGGGCCTGCGCCTTCCGCCTGGACAGGGGCGGTCCGCGCGCCCTGGCCCCCGGCCGCAAGCCCTTCCATACCCTGAACCCGGCCCTGGCCCTGCTTGGGGACGGGCGGGTCCTGGCCTACGGCGCCATGGGCGGCGACGGCCAGCCCCAGACTCAGGCCGCGATCTACAGCCGCCATGTCTGGTTCGGCCAGGGCCTGGAGGAGGCGGTGGCCGCGCCGCGCTGGCTCCTGGGCCGGGCCTGGGGCGCGGCCAGCCGGAGCCTCAAGCTGGAGGCCCGTTTCGATCCGGCCATCGTGGAGGCCCTGCGCCGGGCCGGGCACGAGCTGGAGATGGTGGAGGAATTCAGCCCGCTCATGGGCCATGCCGGAGCCGTGGAGCTCCACCCCGACGGCCGCCTGGAGGGCGCGAGCGACCCGCGCTCGGACGGCGCGGCCGCGGGCTGCTGACGAACACGACGGAGAACGCCATGGATATGCTGGAAATCGTCGCCGGATCCTTGCGCTTCCTGGCCCGCATGGAGACGCGGGCCGCTCCCGCCACCTGCGCGGCCTTCACCCGGCTGCTGCCCTTCACGAGCCGGATCATCCAGGCCCGCTGGAGCGGCGAGTCGGCCTGGATTCCCCTGGGCGGCCTCGACCTGGGCGTGGGCTACGAGAACCACACGAGCCACCCCTCGCGCGGCGACATTCTCTTCTACCCCGGGGGGATCAGCGAGACCGAAATCCTCTTCCCCTACGGCTCCGCCTGCTTCGCCTGCAAGATGGGCCAGCTGGCGGGAAACCACTTCCTGACCCTGACCGAGGGGCTCGACCAGTTGCCTGAGCTGGGACGGCTCGTGCTCTGGGAAGGGGCCCAGGAGATCGTCTTCCGCCGTCCCTGAGCCGCCGCGCCTCAGGGGCGCAGGGCGTGGTCCATGAAGGCGATCAGGTCCGCCTCCAGGTCCTGGAGGTGGAAGTCCATGAACAGGCGCTGGCGGACCGTGCCTCCGATGCCGCCGAGAATGAGGATCGCGCCGCGCTCCACGTCCATCTCGCGGATGCTGCCGTCGCGCACGCCCAGGCTCAGGCCGATGTGCAGCAGCTCGCTCATCTTCTCCTGAATCCGGCCGATCTCCTCCCGGCAGGGCTCGCCCACCTCGGGCATCCGGTAGGGATTGTTGCGATGGATGAACTCGAACTCCACCTCCCGCTTCTCGTAGAACCGGCATAGGAAGAGCGCCAGACGCAGAACCATCTCCCGGCCGGATTCCTTGGCCGAGAAGGCGAAGTCCCGCTCGATCTCCTCCAGGAAGGATTCGCGGACTTCCTGGAAGATTCGGCGCAGGAGCGTCTCCTTGGTGGGGAAGTGGCGGAACACGGCCCCCTGCGAGACCTCGGCGGCCTTGGCGATCTGGGCCACGGACACGCCCTCGAACCCGGATTCCGCGAACAGGCGCGTGGCCTCGCGGAGAATGTCCCGTTTTCGCTTGGTCATGGGAAGGGAAATATCCCCCCTTGCCAACTCTGGCAATCGGGCATATTTGAGAGCAGTCACTCTCTTTTGAGAGAGCGGTTGCTTTTTCAGCAGGAGTACAGTTTCAGGCCACCCGCCGTTCGACGGATGGTCGACGGCGGACGCGGGAGCCTCACGCCAGACGCCCGGGTTCGTCGGAACCGTTCAACAGGGAGCATGATCATGGATTTCATTCTTCCCGTGGCGATCCTTGTGGTCCTGGCAATCGGTCTGGGTTTCTTCTTCGTGAAGCAGATTCGTTCGCGCTAGATCGGACCTTCCGGGGCCGGGCGCTGCCCGGCCCCGGAACCGGGCTCAGGCTCCGCAGCACTTCTTGAATTTCTTTCCCGACCCGCACGGACAGGGATCGTTGCGGCCCACCTTGGGCCCTTTGACCACCGGGTCCGCGCCGCGCACGCGGCCGCCCGAGTAGTACCAGATCCCGTCCCGCCGCTCGAATTCCGCTTCCTCGCGATGCTCCTGGCGCATGCCGTTCAGCTCGAAGGCCGCCGCGAACTCCACCGCGCCCGCGTCGCCGGACTCCGAGGCGGAGTGCACCGTCAGGCCGAGCCATGTGGCGCTCTCGGCCCACTGGCGCACGCCCTCGGCGTCATGCTTGGACTGGTCCTCGGGCAGGAGCGAGCGCTTGAGGTGCTCGGTCTGGTTCAGCACATAGGCCGAGTAGCGGGAGCGCATGAGGGCCTCGGCCGTGGGCGCGGGGATTTCGCCGCGCACGATGGGGCCGCAGCAGGCTTCCAGGTCGCGGCCGGAGCCGCAGGGGCACTGGGTCATGGTCATTTCTCCGTTTTTTGGCTAGTCACTGCCGGATGATCTGGATCAACGCCGGCCTCTCCGTTCCCGAGGACGAAATCGAGTTCGCCGTCTCGCGCAGTCCGGGACCCGGGGGGCAGCACGTGAACACGACGGATACCCGCGTAACCTTGCGCTTCGACGTGGTCAACTCAAAAGCCCTGTCCGAGGCGCAGAAAGCCCGCGTCCTGTCGCGGCTGTCCACGCGGATCAACGCCGCCGGGGTGCTGCGCGTGACCTGCCATTCGGAACGCAGCCAGAAAGCCAACAAGGACCTTGCCGTGGAGCGCTTCGCCGCGCTTCTGGCCGAGGCCCTGCGGCAGCGCCGGACGCGGCGGCCCACGGCCGTGCCCCGGGCCGAGAAGCGGCGGCGGCTGGAATCCAAGCGCCTGCGCGGCGCGGTGAAGAAGGGCCGGGGCAGGCCCGGCGCGGAGGGAGAATGAGACTCGAAGAACTGGAGCATCTGGACGCCGAGGGGCTGCGCGAATACATCCGCTCGCTGCTCTGGCAGTTCCGGCTGGTGGACGCCTTCTGGTTCCTGAAGGCCGAGGAGGAGCATGGGCTGGCCTCGGCCGAACTGCTCAACGAACGGGTCTGGGCCAAGGTGGGCGAGCTGGGCGCGCGCGACATCCTCCAGCGCTTCGGGCCGTTTCCGCCCGGCGTGGAGGGCTTTCTGGCGGCCTACAAGCTCTTTCCCTGGTCGCTCATGGTGGACTACCGCATGGAGCCCGCCGGGAACGGGGTCATCGTCTCCGTGCCCCGCTGCCCGGCCCAGGAAGGCCGCCGCAGGCACGGCCTGAGGCCCTACGTCTGCAAGCACATGCACCAGGCCGAGTTCGAGGCCTTCGCCCGGGTCATCTCCCCCAGCGTGCGCGTGGAGTGCCTGTTCGCGCCCCCGGACCCGCATCCCGAGGACTGCCATTGCCGGTGGCGGTTCTACGAGGAGTGAGCCGATCCCTTCCCCCGCATTTCGGCAAGCAGGAATTCCGCCAGCAGACGCGCGTTCGGGGAGGCCTCGGGCGGGGTCAGGAGCGCGGCCTCGTAGCGCGGCAGTGACGGCAGGCCCGCCTTGGCCCCCGGCCGCCGCCAGCCCTGGGGCACCGCGTCGGCCATGAGCGCGGTCAGGGCCAGGCCGCCCGCCGCCGCGCTCACCAGCCCGGCCACGTGCGAGGCCGAGAACACCGTGCGGCTGGGGATACCCGCCGCCGCCAGGGCCGCCAGGACGGCCGGGCGGGTCCGGCAGCCCTCGGAAAAGAGCGCCAGGGGCAGGGGCCGCAGCCGTTCGGGAAAGCGCCCGGGCGGCGCGCACCAGTACTGGTCCACGGCCAGGAGCAGGTCGCCCTTGAGCGATCCCGGCTCGCGCACGGTCACGACCAGGTCCAGGTTTCCGGCGGCCAGATCCTCCTCCAGCCGGACCGAGAGATCGCAGCGGATTTCCAGCTCCAGGCCGGGATGGGCCTCGGCGAAGCGCGCGGCCAGGGGCGTGACCAGGGCGTTCGCGCACTCGTCGGGCAGGCCCAGGCGCAGGATGCCCGAGACCTGCGGCCGGTCCAGGGCCAGGGCCGCCTTCTCGCGCAGCCGGAGCAGGTCGCGGGCGTAGCCCAGAAGGGTCTTGCCGGCCGGGGTCGGGGCCACGCCCCGGCGCGAACGCAGGAGCAGGGGGCTTCCGGCCGCCTGTTCCAGGGCCGCGATCTTGGCGCTCACGGCGGACTGGGTCCGGTTCAGGAGCCGGGACGCGGCGGTGAAGCCTCCGGCGTCCACCACGGCGGCCAGGGTGGCCAGGGAGTCCAGGTCGAGGTCGTGGGGATGCATCACTTTTTCCGATGGATAGATAGTTTCATTTCATTGTACATGATGGATCGCGGCGCGTAAAGCTCCGCCCCATGACGCACGCCATCGCTCCCATCCTGTTCATCCTCGTCTGGTCCACCGGCTTCGTGGTGGCCCGGGCCGTGGCGCCCGAGGCGGACCCGAACCTCTTCCTCGCGGCCCGCTTCCTCTGCGCGGCGACGGTGCTGGCCCTGCTGGCCCGGGGCGCGGGCGCGGCCTGGCCCCGGCTCCGCGACCTGCCCCGCCACCTCCTGGCCGGGGCCCTGCTGCACGGGCTCTACCTCGGGGCCGGATACTGGGCCGTGGCCCAAGGACTTCCGGCGGCGATCATGGCCCTGGCCGGGGCGCTCCAGCCGCCCGTCACGGCCGTGCTGGCCCAGCTGTTCTTCGCCGAACGGCCCAGCCCGCGCTCCTGGCTCGGCATGGCCCTGGGATTGGGCGGGGTGGCCCTGGCCGTGGCCCCGGGCCTGGCCCGCGCCGGGGCCGAGCCGGTTCCGGTCTCGGCGATCCTGGCGGCCCTGGTGAGCGTGGCGGGCATCACGGCCGGGACGCTGTTCCAGAAGACTTCCCTGGCCCGCTGCGACCTCCGGGGCGCGGGCGCGGTGCAGCTGCTCGGCGGCGCGCTGGTGGTCGCGGCGTCGGCCCTGGTCCTGGGCGAATCGCGCTGGTCCGGTTCGGCCGCGCTCTGGCTCAATCTGGGCTACGCGGCCCTGGCGCTCTCCGTGGGCGGGGCCACGCTGCTGGTCTGGATGGTCCGGCGCGGCGAGGCCGCGGCCGTCACGGCGCTGCTGTTCCTGGCCCCGCCGCTGGCGGCGGTGCAGGCGTACCTGCTCTTCGGGCAGGCCTTGTCCGGGGCGCAGTGGGCGGGATTCGGGGTGGCCTTGGCCGGGGTCTTCCTGGCCGGGCGGCGCTAGAGTCTACCAGGGCCAGAGCTTTTCCAGGGCGGCGAAGCTCTGGGCCGCGCCGTCGGCGCCCACTTCCATGGTCACGGTCAGGGGCTCGGGCAGGGAGGCCAAGTGGCGGAAAACGGCTTTGTAGTCGATGCGGCCCTGGCCCACGGGCAGGTGGTCGTCGCGGTGGCCGAAGTTATCGTGCAGGTGGAGCTGGCCCAGGCAGGGCCCGGCCTCCTCGACCCATTGGGAAATCTTGGCCGCGCTGAAGAGGTTGAGGTGGCCCACGTCCAGGCAGAGCCCCACGCCCAGGGTCGAGAGCTCGCCCAGGGCGGGCAGCATCTCCTCGGGCGCGCGCTCGAAGGTGTTCTCCAGCATGAGCCGCGCGCCCCGGTCGCGCAGTTCGCGGGCCAGCCAGCGCCAGGTTTCCAGACTCTGCTCCAGCCAGAATTCCTTGTAGTAGCCGTGGCGGGAGTGCTCGAAGCCCAGGTGGCAGGTCACGCTGCGGGGCCGCAGCGCCTCCACGGCCTCCACCAGCTGCTCGAAGCGGCGGCGGGTGGCGGCCAGGACGAGCGGGTCGGGCGAGCCCGGCGAGAGGTCCACGAAGGGCCCGTGCACCGTGGGCCGCAGCCCCCGGCCGCGCAGGGCCTTCTCGGCCTCGCGGAACTGCTCCGGTCCGTATTCGTCCAGGTCCTTGGCGAAGAGGCCGATCTCGGGATTCAGGCCCTCGTCCAGGAAGCGGCCCAGGAGTCCCTCGGCCAGCTGGAAGAAGCGGGCGTTGACCTGGACGCGCGACTTGAGGTCGTTCACGGCCGCTCCGGCAGCACGCCGAGGTCGCGGAAGGCCAGGTAGATTTCCCTGCTGATCCAGGCGTCGGTGGCGGCGTAGAGGATCTGGGAGCGGGAGAGGTTCTCGCGGGCCCAGTTGGAGCACTGCGCGCTCTTGGAGATGCGGAAGCCCAGCAGGTTGGCGGCCAGGTTGCGCAGGCCGTGGGTCTTCATCTGGAGCTTGGCCGAGAGGGTGCCCAGGTCCAGGAAGCCCGCCTCCTGGAAGGGCGAGAGATCCTTGAGGGCCTTCACGTCGTCGGTGACGGATACGCCGGTTTTGATCACCGAGGGGGCGGCCAGCAGGTCCTTGAGCCCGTCGCCGAAGGTGAGCACGCTGATCTGGAAGAGATAGACGTGGTCCGCGGAAGCCAGCTGCACCAGGGCCGGAGGGTAGGGACCCTGGCCCTTGCGGAACACGGGCCGGGTCTCGGTGTCGAAGCCGAGCAGCTCCTCGCCCTCCAGGGCCTTGAGCGCGGCCTTGAGCTGCTTGTCCGTGCGCACCACGGTCACCCCGCCCTCGTAATGGCGCAGGGGGAGGACGTTGATCTCCTCGTTGCCGAAGGCGCGCAGGTGGTGTTCGGGCAGGGAAGGGGTCGGGGTCATGTCCGGGTCTACTCGTGCTCCCTGGTGGCGCTGAAGACGATCCCGGGCCACTTCTCCATGGTGTCGTCCAGGCGCCACGCGCTCGGGGCAAGGTACGCAAGATTTTCGTCCGCGTCCAGCGCAAGGCTGCCGGACATGGATTTGCGGAAGTCGTCCAGCATCTTCCGGTCCTCGCAGGAGACCCAGCGCACGGTGTGGAAGGGCGCGGCCTCGTAGAGCGCGTCCACGCCGTACTCTTCCTTGAGCCGGGAGGTGATCACGTCGAACTGGAGCACGCCCACCGCGCCGAGGATGTAGTCGTTGTTGAACATGGGGCGGAAGAGCTGCACCGCGCCCTCCTCGGCCAACTGGGTCAGGCCCTTCTGAAGCTGCTTGGCCTTGAGCGGGCTCTTGAGCACCACGCGGCGGAAGTGCTCGGGCGCGAAGTTCGGGATGCCGGTGAACTTGAGCGGCTCCTTGTCGGTGAAGGTGTCGCCGATCTTGATCGTGCCGTGGTTGTGCAGGCCGATGATGTCCCCGGGCCAGGCCTCCTCCACGCCCATGCGGTCCTGGGCCATGAAGATGGTGGCGTTGGCCACGGTCACGTCCTTGCCGATGCGGTGGTGCCGGAACTTCATGCCGCGCTGGAAGCGGCCGGAGCAGATGCGCATGAAGGCGATGCGGTCGCGGTGGGCCGGGTCCATGTTCGCCTGGATCTTGAAGACCACGCCGGAGAAGGCCTCTTCGTAGGGCGAAACCCGGCGCTCCTTGGCCTCCCGGGGTTTGGGCGCGGGGGCCAGATTCACGAAGGAGTCCAGCAGCTCGCGCACGCCGAAGTTGTTCACCGCGCTGCCGAAGAACACCGGTGTCTGGCGGCCCTGGAGGTAGAGGTCGCGGTCGAAGACCCCGCCCGCGCCGGAGAGCAGGTCCAGGTCCGCGCGCAGTTCGTCGGCGGCCTCCTGGCCCAGCAGCTCGTTCAGCCGGGGATCGTCCAGACCCTCCACGGTCTCGCCCTCCACCACCGTTTCTCCGAAGCTCGGGGAGAAGAGCCTCAGCCTGCCCGCGCGGATGTCCCAGGTGCCCTTGAAGCCCTTGCCCATGCCGATGGGCCAGGTGAGCGGCACGCACTCGATGTCCAGGCTCTTCTCGATGTCCGCCAGGATGTCGAAGGGGTTCAGGCCGTCGCGGTCGAGCTTGTTCACGAAGGTCATGATCGGCGTGTCGCGCAGACGGCAGACCTCCATGAGCTTGCGGGTCTGGGTCTCCACGCCCTTGGCCGAGTCGATGACCATCAGGGCCGAGTCCACGGCCGTGAGCACGCGGTAGGTGTCCTCGGAGAAGTCCTGGTGGCCGGGGGTGTCCAGGAGGTTGATCTCGAAGCCCTGATGCTCGAACTTCATCACCGAGGTGGTCACGGAGATGCCGCGCTCGCGCTCCATGGCCATCCAGTCCGAGGTGGCGTGGCGGGCGGCCTTGCGGGCCTTGACCGCTCCGGCCATTTGGATCGCGCCGCCGAAGAGGAGCAGTTTTTCGGTGAGGGTGGTCTTGCCCGCGTCGGGGTGGCTGATGATGCCGAAGGTGCGGCGTCGATCCACCTCTTTTTTCAATTGCTTGGCGAAAAGGCTGTCCTGCACGGGAATCTCCGGGAAAAGGGGCAGGGCGAAAGCGCCCGGCAGGAGTTCTACGCATTGAGGCGGAAAGGTCAAGAGGCCGGGAAGGTCCGACGGGAGGGAGCTTCCTCCGCTCGTTCAGAGGAAGTCCGCGCCCAGGCGCAAGGCCTCGTCCATTTCCACGGCTCCGGGCGGGTCTTCGTCGGAGACGTGCTGGAACAGGGAGGTCGTGTTCACGCCCAGGCCCGTACCCAGGCCCGCCACGAGCCGGGCCAGGGACTCGGCCCGTTCGTGCCCCCGGCTCCGCGCCCGGCCCGGCCCCTCCAACCACAGGTCCACGGCCTCGCGGTGCAGGCGGGCCGTCTCTTCCGGGGATTCGGGCCGAGGCAGTCCCCGGGCCGCGCACTGCTCCCCGGCGACGAGGTCCGGGTCCAGCAGGCGGCTTCGCGGCGGGGCGTGGCCGTCCAGGGCGAGCAGGCGGATGTCCGAGGCCAGGGCCGCCAGCAGGGGGTCCACGCCGAGCAGGGCCTCGAACAGGCTCCAGGCGCGGGAGAAGAGGGCCAGCCAGGCGTCGGCCTGCTCCAGGAACGGCGCGGCCCCGTTGGCCGCGAGGTAGTCTTCGATTTCGCCGTCCAGGCCGTGGGTTCCGGTGGAGCCGGGCCGGGGCAGGAGGCAGGCGAAGCGCTCGCCTCCGCTGGAGTTCCGGTGGCGGGCCAGGGGATAGAGGCGGCAGACCAGGGGCCGGTCCCGGTGGACGGAACAGCCGTCCCCGGTCAGGAAGACGCAGGCCCCGCCGGACTTGGCCTTGAGCCAGACCCCGGACCGCGTGCAACGGGCCAGGAAGTCGGAGGTGGACAGGCCCAGGCCGCGCGCCAGGCGCGCCGTCTCATAGGGGTTCACCTGGATGCGCATGTCCTCGCAGCAGCGGCCGCAGCGGCCGCAACGGTAGGAGAAGGGCAGGTGGCGCGACACGGTCCGTCCCTCCTTCGCGGGGGGGGCGGTTGGGGTGGAGGAGCCGTCATTCTGCGGCTAGCCTTTCCCCCGGTGGCTGTCAACGGCCCGGGCAGCCTAGAGCATGTAGGCCTGGGCCGTGAGCAGCACGTCCGAGTAATCCAGCTTGTCGCGGATGGCCAGGGCCATGTCCACGGAGAGCTGCATCTTGCGCCGGGCGTCGCCCAGGGCCTCGTTGCGCACCCTGTCCAGGTGGTTGGCCAGGAAGTCGGCGTCGAAGCCGTCCACGGCCAGGGACAGGCCCTCGGCGAAGTAGGGCGAGCGGATGAACTGGATGAACGGCGCGAGGCTCTGCCTGCCCTCGCGGCGGGCGTGGATGACGTAGAACAGGAGCTTGACCACGAGGCGGTCGTGGGTCTGCTTGTGGTTCACGTCCAGGAGCGTGGGCAGGTCGGCGGACTTCTCCTTGATGGCCGTGAACACGGCCCCGGCCAGGTCGAAGGCGCGGCGCTCGTCCATGGGCGGGGCGTGGAAGCGGGAGTCCATGCGGATGAGCGTCACGCGCGGGTTCTCGCCGGAGGCCACGGCATAGAGCGCCAGACGCATGAGCTCGATCTTGCGCCGCCAGTCGGCCAGGAGGCTTTCGCGCTTGATGCGCGCCAGCTTGCGCACCCGCTGCTCGCCCAGTTCGCCGAAGGCGGTCTGGAGCAGGAAGGAGATGTAGGGTTCGGGGGTGTGGGCGGCCTCCTCGTCGATGACCTTTCTGGCCCCCTTCTTGGAGTCCCACAGCTTCTTGAGCGAGAGCCAGTAGGCCGCCAGGGCCTCCAGGGGCATCTCCAGTATGTCCAGGTCGCGGTTCTTGGTCATAACGTCGCCCTCGCGGTCTTGACGCGGCATGCCGATGGGCGCATACCTGGGATCGGCCGTTCCCGGCACTCTAGCTCAAACCCGACGGGAAACAAAGCCGTCCGTTTCGAGGAAATCCATGATCAAGCTTCCGGTTCTGGACCCCGCGATCTTCCGCGTGGGCCCCGTCGAGGTGCGCTGGTACGGCTTCATGTACGCCCTGGGCTTCACCTCGGCCTGGCTCCTGGGCCGCCTGCGGTCCAAACAGTCCTGGCGCGGCTGGACCCCGGCCATGATGGACGACGTCCTCTCCTGGCTCATCCTCGGGCTCCTGCTGGGCGCGCGCATCGGCTACGTGGTCTTCTACGATCCCGTCTTCTTCTGGAACCATCCGGCCGAGATTCCGGCGGTCTGGAACGGAGGCATGAGCTTCCACGGCGGGGCCATCGGCGTGTGCCTGGCGGTCTGGTTCTTCGCCCGCAAGCACGGCAAGACCATCCTGGAGGTGGGCGACTTCATCGTGCCCCTGGCCCCTCCGGGCCTGTTCTTCGGCCGCATGGGCAACTTCATCAACAACGAACTGCCCGGCCGGGTCTCGGACCTGCCCTGGGCCGTGATCTACCCCGGCCCGGCCGGGGACGTGCCCCGGCACCCCTCCCAGCTCTATGAGGCGGGCCTGGAGGGGCTCGTGCTGTTCACCCTGCTTTGGGTCCACTCCCGCAAGCCCCGCCCCGCGGGCTCGACCTCCGGGCTGTTCCTCCTGGGCTACGGCTCGTTCCGGTTTTTCTGCGAATTCTTCCGCGAGCCGGACGCGCAGCTCGGCTTCGTGGCCTTCGGCTGGATGAGCATGGGCCAGGCGCTCTGCCTGCCCATGATCGCCGCCGGGCTCTGGCTGTTGCTACGGAAGCGCGGGCAGGCGTAGGACGAAGACCTTGTCCCAGTATTTGCCGGTGACGTAGAGACGGCCGGATTCCGGGTCGGCGGCCAGGCCGTTGGCGGACTCGGCCCCGGGGTTCTCCAGCCGCGCGCGCAGTGGGGCCAGGTCCAGCCAGGCCCGCACCTCGCCGCTCTCCGGGTCGATGGCCGCGACGCGGTCCTCCCACCAGACATTGGCCCAGAGCACGCCTCCCGCCGCCTCCAGCTCGTTGAGCCGGGGCACGGGCCGGTCGCCGTCGCGCACCGGGATGCGCCGGAGCACGGTCATCCGGGCCGGGTCCAGCAGGCGCAGACGGTCCGAACCGTCGCTGGCCCAGAGCAGCGTCCCGTCCGAGGCCAGGCCCCAGCCCTCGCCTTCCCAGGCGAACCGCCCGCTGACGCGCAGCGTGTCCGGGTCGAGGAAGAAGCCCTGTCCCTCCTTCCAGGTGAGCAGCATGAGCCGCCCTCCCCGCAGGGCCAGGCCCTCGGCGAAGGATTTCGGGGCCAGGGCGGTGCGCGCCAGGACCTCGCCCGTGGCCGGGTCCACCCGGCGCACCTCGGAGCGGCCGTACTTGCCCACGGACTCCAGGAAGCGGCCGTCGTGGAGGAGCAGGCCCTCGGTGAAGGCCGCGCGGTCGTGGGGCAGTTCGGCCAGGACCTCCGGGGCCAGCAGCGGAGCCCCGGCGAAGGCCGCCGGGCAGAGGAGCAGGACCCAGAGCGCGGCCAGGAGCGGGCGAAACCCCATGCTCAGTCCCGGACCTGGAACGGGTCGTCGGGGCCCGCGTTCACGTCCCGCAGCCAGGAGCGGCCCGAGCCGGTGTGGAAGAGGACCTTGCGGCCGCGCGGGCCGAGCACGTCCTCGGAGAGCACGCGCAGGCCCTGGGCCGTCAACGCCGCCCGGGCGGCCTCCACGTTCTTGGAGCCCACGTCGAGCAGGCCGCGCAGTCGCGCCTGCTCCTCCGGGCAGAGGGCCCCGGCCCCGCCGAAGAGGCGCACCCGGATTTCCGCGGCGGGCAAGCCCAGGCGGCGGAAGCGCTCCATGATCCTGGCCACGGCCAGGTCCGCGAAGGTGCAGGGATGGCGCACCGGGCCGGAGGACTGCCGGCTGTCCGGGAGCATGGCGTGAAACATGGCCGCCGCCCGCGAGAGGGGATGGTGGAAGGTGGCCGAGACGCAGCTGCCGAGGACCGTGACGATGAGCAGGTCCCGGGTGGTGAAGATGCACTCGCCGATCTTGAGGTGCTCCTGGCGGATGCCCCCCGCCAGGAGGGCCCGGATGTCCATGAAGCGGTTCTATAGCCCGTCCCGGCCCCGGGACGCAACGCCCCGGGATCAGGAAGCGACGGCCGGAGGTTCGTCTCCGGCCGCGCGCCCCTTGCTGAAGCGCGCCCGCAGGCTTTCCTGGAAGGAGAGGAGCACCGGCACCACCACCAGGGTCAGGATGGTGGCCACGCCCAGTCCGAAGATCACGGCCACGGCCATGGAGCCCCACCACTGCGAGGACTCGCCGCCGACGTCCCAGCGGAAGTTGAGGAAGTCGAAGCTCACGCCCGTGGCCATGGGCACCAGGCCGAGCACGGTGGTCAGGGCGGTGAGCGCCACGGGCCGGAAGCGCAGGCGGCCCGTGAGCACCAGCGCCTCGCGCGGGGCCATGCCCCCGGCGCGCAGCTGGTTGTAATAGTCGATGAGCACGATGGCGTTGTTCACCACCACGCCCGCCAGGCTGACCACGCCCACGCCGGTCATGATCACGCCGAAGGGCATGTTGGTGACGAGCAGGCCGAGGAACACGCCGATGAGCGAGAGGACCACCGAGGTCAGGATGATCACCGGGCTCATGAGGGTGTCGAACTGGAGCACCAGGGTCATGAAGATGAGGAACAGGGCGGCCAGGAAGGCCTTGGACAGGAAGTCCTGGGCCTTGTCCTGCTCCTTCTGCTCGCCGGTGTAGCTGATCCGGAAGCCCTTGGGCCAGGGATAGTCGGCCAGCCGGGTCTTGATGTCGGCGATGATGTCGTTGGCCAGCCGGCCGGAGGCGTCGGCCGAGATGGTCACCACCCGCTTCTGGTCGATGCGGTGGATGCCGCCCAGGCCGCTGGCCAGCTCCACCGAGGCCACGGAGGTGATGGGCACGGGCTGCCCGGCCGGGCCGGAGACCGTGAGGCGGCGCAGGATCTCCACGGAATGGCGGTCCTTCTCCGGCAGCTTGACCAGGATGTCGTACTCATCCTTGCCCTCGCGGTAGGCGCCCACCTTGGCCCCGTTGATGGCGGCCTTGACCGTGGTGGCCACGGCCAGGGTGTCCAGGCCGAGCAGGGCGGCCTTCTCCTTGTCCACGGAGACGAGGATTTCCGGCTTGCCGGAGACGAAGTCGTCCTTGAGGTTCACCATGCCGGGGATGTCGCGGATGGTCTTGCGCACGTCGGCGGCCAGGCGGCCCAGATCGTGGATGTCCTCGCCCGCGATCTCGATGTTCACGGCCGCGCCCGTGGGCGGTCCGCCCTCCTCCTTCTCCACCCGGGCTTCGGCGCCCCGGATCGTGTTCTGCAGCTTGGCGCGGATTTCGTCCACGATCCCGGAGGAGGTCCGGGAACGGTCCTTGATCTTCTTGAAGTCCAGGGTGATCTGGGAAATGTGGGTGCCCGTGCCGCCCTGGGAGAAGGGGTCGTTGCCCTCGGCCCCGATCTCCGAGAGGACGTGCCGGATGTCCGGGTACTGGGAGGCGATGGCCTCGGCCTGGCGCACGAGTTCGTCCGAGGCGTCCAGGTTCGTGCCCGCGGGCGCCTTGATGTGGATGTAGGCCCGGTTGGGCTCCACGTCCGGGAAGAATTCCACGCCCTTGCCGAAGAGGCCGAAGCCCATCACCGAGAGCACGAGCAGGACGAAGGAGCCGCCGAGGACCAATCCCCGGTGGTCCAGGGCCTTCTCCAGGATGCGGCCGTAGGCGTCGCGCACGTGGTCCAGGGCCCGGTCCACGGCCGTGGTCCGGCCCAGGGGCCGGACGTTCTGGTAGCGGGCCGAGAGCACGGGATTGATGACCAGGGCCACGAAGAGCGAGGCCGAGAGGGTGAGGATCACGGTGATGGGCAGGTACTTCATGAACTCGCCCATGATCCCGGGCCAGAAGATCATGGGCAGGAACGCGCCCACGGTGGTCAGGGTGGAGGTGATCACCGGCCAGGCCACCTCGTCGGTGGCCGCCAGGGCCGCCTGGGCCCGCGTCAGGCCGTTCTCCTGCATGTGGCGGTAGATGTTCTCCACGATGACGATGCCGTTGTCCACGAGCATGCCCAGGGCCAGGGTCAGGGAGAAGAGGACGACCATGTTCAGGGTTACGCCCATGGCCTGGAGCAGGGAGAAGGACAGGAGCATGGACATGGGGATGGCCATGGAGACGAAGACCGCCGAGCGGCCGCCGATGAACAGGAAGACCACGGCCAGGACCAGGAGCAGGCCGGAGATGATGTTGTTCTCCAGGTCGGCCACCATGTTGCGGATGTCCTCGGCCTGGTCCGCGGTGAGGTCGATGCTCAGATTGCGGGGCAGGACGTCGCGCATCTCGGCCACGACGGAGGCGATCTCGTCGCTGATGCGGATGATGTTCTCGCCGCTGCGCTTCTTGATCAGGATGGTCACGCTGGCCTTGCCGTCGATGCGGCTGCGGGACAGGGGGTCCTTGTTGGCGTCCGCGATGGTGGCCAGGTCGCGCAGGTACACCGGGCGGCCGTCGCGGACGAAGGCCACGATGTTGTTGATTTCGGCGGGATGCTTGAAGTCCTCGGGCACGCGCACGAGGTAGCGCGAGGTCCCGATGTCCATGGAGCCGCCGGGCTGGTTCACGTTGCCGTGCTCCACCGAGGCGAGCAGCGCGGAGAAGGGCACGTTGTAGAAGGCCACCCGGTCCAGGTCGAAGAGCACGTGGATTTCACGCTCCAGGCCGCCGACGATCTTGGCCTCCAGAACTCCCTGCACGGCCTCGAAGCGGTCCCGCAGGTCCTCGGCGAAGTCCTTGAGCCGCCGGGGGCTGAAGGGGCCGGAGAGGACCACCTGGACCACCGGGATGTCCGAGAAGTTGGCCTCGGTGATGACCGGGTCGTCCTCCAGGTCCTTGGGCAGGTCGGGCTTGGCCTGGTCCACCTTGTCGCGGACCTTCTGCAGGGCGTCGTCGATGTTCACGTCCGGCAGGAACTTGACCGCGATGACCGAGATGCCGTCCTCGGAGGTGGAGCGGATTTCCTCGGTGTCCGCGATGCCCTTGAGCTTGCGCTCCAGGGGCAGGGTGATGAGCTTCTCCACGTCGGCCGGGGCCACGCCCTCGTAGGTCGTGGTCACGAAGACATAGGGGATGGTGATGTCCGGCGAGGACTCGCGGGGCAGAGAGTTGTAGCTGGAGAGCCCGGTGACGGCCGAGAGGATCATGAAGACCAGCACGGCCACCGGGCGCTTGAGCGCCGCGCGGTTGACGATCATTGGGCCTGGACCTCCGCGCCGTCCTCCACCTCGGTCTGGCCGACCACGATGAGCCGGTCGCCGGCCTTGAGGCCCTGGCGGATCTCCACCCGGTCGCCGTCGATGACGCCGGGGACCACGGTGCGGGCGCGGGCCACCCCGTTTTCCTCCACGAAGACGAGCCGCTCGCCGCTCTTGTCCAGGATGGCCGAGAGCGGGGCGGTCAGGGCCCCGTCCAGGGTGCGGCGGTGGAAGATGACCCGGGCCAGCATGCCGGGCCGGATGCGGCGGTCGGTGTTGGCGACCACCAGGCGGGCCTGGAAGGTCTTGGTGGCCGGGTCGGCCTTGTAGGCCACGAAGTCCACGACGCCCTTCCAGTTCTCGCCGGGATAGGCGTCCACGTTCACCGGGGCCTCCTGTCCCTGGCGCAGGAAGCGCACGTCCAGCTCGGGCACGTTGACGTTGACCCGGATGGTGTCCACGTTGACCAGGTCGGCCACGGCGTTGCCCTCGGAGACCACCTCGCCCGGATCCACGTGGACCTTGTTGATCATCCCGTTCACCGGGGCCATTATGGAGCCCTGGCGGTGGTTGGAGCGGGCCTGGAGCAGGTCGCTCCTGGCCTTGGCCAAGTCGGTCTCGGCCACCTGGAGATCCTCGCGGGCGATCATGCCCTGGGCGTGCAGGGCCGAGCGCCGCTGGTGCAGGTCCTCGGCCAGGCGGCAGGCGGCCTGGGCCTTGTCCAATCCGGCGGAAAGGGCCTGCATGTCGATGTGGGCGATGACCTGTCCGGCGCGGACGAAGTCGCCCTCCTTCACCGGCACCTGCTCCACGCGGCCGTTGCGTTCGGCGGAGAGCCTGACGTCGTGCAGGGCCTCGGTCTCGCCGGGCAGGATGAGCAGGTCGCTCAGCGGGCGCGGAGCCACGGTCTCCAGCACGACCTTGATCTTCTTGCGTTCCACCGGCACGGAGGCCTGGGTCTTGGATTCCTCGCGGCAGGTGGCCAGCGCGGCGATGGCCGTCACGGCGGCCAGGGTCAGCAGGAGAAGCGACCTGCGCTTGCGGATGGCGGCCCACAGGCCGTTGGAATGGGTGCTCATGGGTGTCCTCAAAGCGGGTTCTTTTTCAAACCGGCGATGCCGGCAAGGGAAAAACGCGTGATCGTCTCGGCCAGGCGGTCCAGGGGCGGCATCTCCGGGGGCCGGCCGGGGCGCATCCGCTCCACGATGGGCCAGGCCACGGTGTAGAACAGCACCTGGCCCATGACGCAGGCTCCGGCGTCCTTGACCAGGTCGTCGTCCGGGGCGCGGCCCAGGAGTTCGGACAGGATGGTGAACAGCTCGTCCGTGTCCGGCCGTACGTGGCGTTCGACCACGCCGTCCAGGGCCGGGCTCGGGTGGGCCATTTCCAGGAGAAAGAGCGAGGACAGGGCCTGGCAGTGTTCTTCGTCCTCGCTGGCCAGGTTGCCGTATATCTCCCGCACGGAGCGGTGGATGAGGTGGCGCAGGCGTTCCTCGGCCGAGGCTCCGGCCGCCAGGCCGGGCAGGTCGCGGCCGCAATCCTTGGAGCAGGCGAAGACGAGCTCCAACACGGCCGCGTACAAGGCCTCCTTGCCGCCGAAGTGGTAGTTCACGGCGGCCACGTTGGCCCCGGCCGCCTGGCAGATCTCCCTCACCGTGGCCGATTGGAAGCCCTTGGCCCCGAAGACCCGCACGGCGGCCCGCAGCAGGGCCTGCTTGGTTTGTTCGCGCGACGCCGCATCCTGGGACATGATCCGATCTCCTGGAAAACATACGTTTGAAACAATAGTTTCAAACAATCATTTCAAAATGTCCAGCGTCTGTCAACGCCCCGGTTTCAAGGACCCCAGATGGGTTTCCAGCAGGGTTGCCAGGAGCCGGAGCTGGGCCTGGACATCGAAGCGCGGCTGCTTGAGCCCCAGGACCAGGACGCTGAAATAGAACGCGCCGAAGGCCAGGGCGGCCTCCCCTGGCGCGGTGCTTTCGGCCAGCTCCCCGTCGCGCATGGCCGCGGCGACCAGTTCCTCCACGGCCCGCAGGAAGTCCTGAAGCTGGGCGTCCAGGGCCTGGCCGTGCTCGCCGTCCAGGAAAAGCGCCTCGCGCACGAGGGTCCGGGCGAGCCCGGTGTCGGCGGCGTAGAAGGAGTAGAGGCTCTCCGCGACGTGCAGGAGCTGGGCCGCGACGCCGCGCGGCGGGAGCGTGGCCAGGGCCCGGCGGATGATCTCGCCCACGTCGTCCTGGAAGGCCGCCGCCAGCAGGGACGGCTTGTCCGGGAAGTAGGCGAAGATCGTGCCCAGGCCGATGCCCGCGCGGTCGGCCAGCCCGCGCATGGTGGTCCTGGCGTATCCCTTTTCCGCGAACAGGGCGTAGGCCGCGTCGAGAATGGCCCGCCTCGTGTCCTGCTTCCGCTTTTCCCGCAATGTCATTTCCGGCCCCCGATATGAACATGTTCATATTTCGAACACGTTCATTTTTAGGGAAGATGGCCGCTGTTGTCAATGGCGCCGCCGCGCCCGCGCGGGCGCGGCGGCGGAGGCCCCGAAGGAGCGGACCGGATGGGTTCAGACGGGGCCTCCGGGCAGGGGGGACGGACCAGGGGCCCGCAAGGGCAGGCGCACCCGCATCTCCAGCCCATCCAGGCCGTTGGCCGGAAGGATGGCAGCGCCCAGGCGTTCGGCCGCGCCGCGCGCCAGGGTGAGCCCCAGGCCGTAGCCCTGGGCCGCGTCCTGGTCCAGGCGGCGGAAGGGCTCGAACATGGCCTCCAGCTCCTCGGCCTGGAAACGGCGGCAGGTGTTGCGCACGGAGAACTCCACGTGGTCGCCGCCCTCCAGCACGGCCACCCGGACGCGCCCGCCGGGGGTCACGTACTTCGCGGCGTTGTCCAGGAGGTTCACCACCAGGGTGTCGTAGTCCTCCGGCGGGCCGGTGAACTCGGCCGGGTCCAGGCGTTCGAGGATGATGTCCGCGTCCTTGGCCTCCAGCAGGGGGGCGATTCGGCGGCAATGCTCCCGGATCATGGAGGTGAGGTCCACGCCGGCGGCCTGGGCCGCGCGGTCGCGCAGGTCCTGGCGGGAGAGTCGGAGAATGCGCTCGATGAGCCCGTCGAGAATGACGATTTCTTCTTGTATTCCCTGGAGTTTGAGAGCCGCGTCGGCGGTTTTGCCCTGCTCCAGGCCCGTGCGGGCCAGCTCGGCGATCATGGCGATGCGCGTAAGCGGGCTGCGCAGCTGATGGGAGATGTTGGCGTTGAGGTCGCGGATGGCTCCAAAGGAGCGCGTGATGCCGTCGGCCATGGCGTTGAAGGCCGCGCCCAGCCGTCCGACCTCGTCGCCGCCGCGGATTTCCACCCGCTGGGAGAGGTCGCCCCGGGCCATGCGCAGGGCCGATTCCTCCAGCTTGCGCAAGGGGACCGCGATGCGCCGGGCCAGGGGAATGGAGAGCAGGGCCCCCAGCAGGCCGATGCCGCCCAGCCCGTACAAAAAGGTCGTGACCAGGGAGTCCACCGCCGGATCGTCGCGGAGGTAGCCCCGAATCCAGAACTGTTTTCCGGCCAGTTCCGTGGGCATCTCCACCCAGCCGCAGTAGCCCGTGGAGCAGTCCACGTCCCGCATGGTGAGCCGTCCCATGCGCGACGACTCACCGAGTTCGAGGCGCGGGATCGCGTCCGCGCCGATGCGCACCGGCCGGTTGCCCGCGTCGTCCTCCAGCCAGAGCATCATGTTGAAGGCCTTGGCCACCTTGTCCATGATGTCCCGGATCTCCCGCAACGTCTCGGGCGCGTCCGGCGCGGTTTCGGGAGGGGCCGCGTGCTTCACCGCCTCGTGGAGCATTTCGCACATGGTTCCCAAGGCCTTGTTCCATTCCCGCTCCTCGTAGTCCCGGATCGTGTTCGCGAAGAGGACAAGGACGGCGATCATGGCCACGATCAGGCCGAAGCCGATGGCCACGGCGATGCGGGTTGCCAGGGGGATGCGTGAGAGAAGGGCGGTGGGGCGCATGTCAGTCCAGGAAGATGTATCCCTTGCCCCAGACCGTGCGGATGCGGTCCGCGTGGGCCGGGAAGGGTTTGAGGATGCCGCGCAGCTTGCTGATGTGCACGTCGATGCTCCGGTCGTAGGTCACGAACTCCCGGCCCCAGACGCGGCGCATGAGGTCGTCGCGGCTGAACTCCGTGCCGGGGTGGCGCATGAGTTCGCCGAGCAGGCGCGTTTCCGTGCTGGAGAGCGGTATGCGCTCCCCCTCCACGGTCAATTCCTGGCGGCCGGCGTCGAGCTTGAGCCCGGCCACCTCCAGGCGGGGCGGGGTTTCGGGCTGGGGGGCCTCCGCCCGGCGCAGCACGGCCCGGATGCGGGCCAGCAGCTCGCGGGGATTGAAGGGCTTGGCCAGGTAGTCGTCCGCGCCCAGCTCCAGGCCCACGATCCGGTCCGCGTCGTCGCCGCGCGCGGTGAGCATGATGACCGGCAGCCGCGAGTCCTGGCGCAGGTCGCGCAGGATGTCCAGGCCGTTCTGGCCGGGGAGCATGATGTCCAGGACCACGAGGTCCGGGGCGGCCTGTTCCGCCGCCGCCAAGGCCGTGCGGCCGTCGTGGTGCGCGGAGACCTCGAAGCCCTCGGCCTGAAGATATTCCCGCAGGAGGTCCTGCAGACGGGTGTCGTCGTCGATGACCAGAATCCGTTTCCCGTTGTCCATGTCACCCCCTAAAGCCTCGAAGCCGCGTCCGCGCAACCCGCTTTAACAGAAATTTACACTTTCATGCCGGTTTTTAGCATTTTTTTGTGTTTTTCCAACAGATACGGGCCGCGAGGGCTGCTATCTTCCGCTTCGACGTCAGTGGTGAGGATCATCCCCAACGAAGGAGACGACGCGACATGCTTCGCCAGTTCACATCCATCCTGTTCTTCATCGTCCTCGTGGCCGCGTTCGGCGCGGCCCACGCCGAGGAGGACGGCCCGGCCCTGTCCTTCGGCGGCGGATACACCGGCAAGGCCGACGTGGGCGATCACGACGGCTCGGTGAGCGTCACGCACTTCCAGGCCGGGGCCTCGTGGCGCGGCTTGGGCCTGTCCTACGGACTGGACGCCTATTCCTGGGACAAGCTCTCCGACCTGCCCTTCGGCGGTGGCAAGAAGCCCTGGGATCGCCTGCACTGCCTGGACCTCTCCTATTCCATGGACGACAATCCCTGGGGAGACTTCGGTTATTTCGCCTTCGCCTCCGGCGGCGCGGCCTATGAAGAGGAGCTGGGCGGCTGGAACGGCGGCATCGGCGGCGGGCTGAACTGGCAGGCCACGGACACGCTGTCCCTGGGGCTGGGCGTCGCGGTCGGCGCGGATGTGCGCGGCGTGCATCTCGGCCCCCTGGTCTCCGTGAACTGGGACGGCCGCGAGGACGGCGCGGGCCCCTTCGTCTTCCTGGGCATGCCCAGCACCCAGGTCGGCTATTCCTTCAGCCGGGCCCTGGCCCTGCGCCTGGCCTATGAATGCCAGGACGAGATCTACCGCCTGCGCGACGACAGCCCCGTGATCCGCGACGGATACATGCGCGTCCGGGGCCAGAAGCTCGGGCTCTTCGCCGACTGGTCGCCCCTGGAGAGCCTGACCCTCACGGGCGGCGTGGGCTGGGAATTCGACCGCCACTTCGAGAGCTACGACCGCAAGGGCAACAAGAGTTCGCGCTACGGCGTGGACTCGGCTCCCGGCATCTCCTGCGACCTCAACTGGACCTTCTGAACGGGACGCCGACCTCTCCTCGGCGTCTTCCTTCCCCTCGGAGCGGCTCCCGTCATCCTCGCGGGAGTCGCCCTTTTTTTCGTCGGTTCACTCGTTGCGCAGCACGGGCCAGGCCTTCTGGCCCAGGGCCCGGCGCACGCCGAGCAGGCCCAGGGCCAGGGTCGCGGCCGCGCCCGCCAGGGCGCAGACCGCCAGGGCCCAGGGATGGAGGCTCCAGCCGCCGAAGAGCATGCGGATGGTGAAGGCCCGCGAGGCCAGCGCGCCGATGACCGCGGCGACCAGGGCCGTGGACAGGCCGAGGAGGCAGAACTCGGCGGCCAGGGAGAGCAGCACGTCGCCCCGCGTGGCCCCCAGGACCTTGAAGACCACGGCCTCGCGGCGGCGGGCCTGGAGGTTGGCGCGCAGGGCCTGGGACAGGACCAGGAGCCCGGCCAGCAGGGTCACGGCGGTGGCCGCCCGCGCGGCCAGGGCGATCCGCCCGGCGGTGGCCCGCACGTCCTCGAGCACGTCGCGCACGTACACGGCGGTCACGTCCGGCAGGGCCCGGGCCACGGCCTGGAAGACTTTTTCCTCGGCCCCGGCCGGGCAGTAGACCGTGGCGATGTAGGTGTAGGGCGCGGCGTCGAGGACCCCGGGCGAGAAGAGCATGGCGTGGTTGAGCGCCAGGCTGGTCCACTCGATGCGCCGCAGGCTGGTCACCCTGGCGGTGATCTCGCGGCCCAGGACGTTCACTGTGATCGTGTCCCCGACCTGGAGCCCCAGGCCCTTGGCCTCCTGTTCCCCGAAGGAGACCAGGGGCGGGCCCTGATAGTGCTCCGGCCACCACTCCCCGGCCGCCAGGCTCGTGCCCCCGGGAGGCCGGTCGGACATGGTCAGGCCCCGGTCGCCGCGCAGAATCCAGGCCGCGTCCGGGTCCGGACGGACCTTCTCCGAGGGGACGCCGTTGACCCGCACCACCCGGCCCCGGATGGTCGGGGCGTGCTCCTCGCGCGTGACCCCGGGCACGGCCAGGACCGTGTCCTGGAAGAGTTTCAGTCCGTTTTTGGGGATGTCCAGGAAGAAGTAGGCCGGGGCCGAGGCGGGCATGCGTCGGTCCAGGGTGTCGCGCAGGTTCAGGTCGGCCAGGACCACGGTGCAGAGCACGGCCAGGCCCAGGCCCAGGGAGAAGACCACGGCCGTGAGGCCCGAGCCCGGACGATGGATGTTGCCCAGGGCCAGGCGCAGGCGCGGATCGCGGGGCCGGGGCAGGTTCCGGGCCAGGGCCCTGGCTCCCCGGGCCAGGAGGAAGAGGGCCAGGGAGCTGAGCGCCACCCCGGCGGCGAAGCCCAGGACCACGCCCGGGGCGGGCGCGTTCAGCAGGGTCAGGGTGAGCAGGGCCAGGGCGCAGAGGCCCGAGACCGCCAGGGCGCAGGCGCTCGGGCGCGGGGCGCCAGGATCGGCGTAGCCCCGGAAGAGTCGGACCGGGGACACGGCGGCCGCCGCCGAGAGCGGCCAGACCGAGAAGGCCATGGCCGTGAGCAGGCCGTAGGCCAGTCCCGAGAGCAGCGGACCGGGATGGAGGCCCGGGGCCGCGGGCACGCCGAGCGTGCGGGACAGGAGCGCGGCCGTGGCGTTCGCTCCGACGGCCCCGGCCAGGAGCCCCACGGCGCTGCCCAGGGCGGCGAGCGCGAGGATCTGGACCAGGTAGGCGGCCAGGATCTGGCCGCGTTCCGCGCCGACGGCCTTCATGGCCGCCAGGGCGTCGGCCCGCGAGGCCAGGAAGCCCCGCACCGCCCCGGCCGCGCCGATGCCGCCCAGGAGCAGGGAGGCCAGGCCCACCAGGGTCAGGTAGAGCGAGATGTTGTCCAGGGAACGGCGGATGCCTCCGGCGGCCTGGCCGTGGTCCAGAACCCGCCAGCCCGTCTCGTCGGGGAAGGTCCGGGCCAGGATCGCGCGCGCCTCCTCGACCGTGGCCCCGCGTTCCAGACGCGCCAGGGCCGAGTAGGTGACCACGCTGCCCGGCGCGAGCAGGCCGGTGGCCTCCAGGCCCGCGCGCGAGAGGAGCAGCCGGGGCCCGAGGTTGAACAGGGTTCCGCCCCGGTCCGGCTCGGCGCGCAGCAGGGCCCGCACCTGGAAGCGGGCGTGGCCCAGGCGCAGCTCCTGGCCCGGCCGCAGGCCCAGGCGTTCCAGGAGGCGGGGATCGGCCGCGGCCCCGAACAGGCCGCCCCGCTCGGCCAGGGATTCGGCCAGGGGCAGGTTTGGCTCCAGGACCACCCGGCCGTAGAGCGGATAGGCCGCGTCCACGGCCTTGACCTCGACCACGGCGGATCGGCCGCCGTCGGCGTGGGCCATGCCCCGCATGCGGGCCTGGAGCGAGACCCGGCCCATGCCCGCCAGCAGGTCCAGGGCCTCGGTCCGGGGCGGCAGGTGGCTTTGCTGGATTTCCAAGTCCCCGCCGAGCAGGGTGCGGGCGTCGCGGCGCAGGCCCGCCTCCAGGGAGGCGTTCAGCAGACCCACGCAGGACACAGCGCCCACGCCCAGGGCCAGGCAGGCCAGGAATACCCCGAAGCCGCGCAGGCCGCCGCGCAGCTCGCGCCGGGCCAGGCGGACGGCCAGGAGAAGCCCGGCGGCGTTCATCCGGCGTCCCCGTCCAGGCGGCCGTCGCGCATGCGCACGGTGCGTCCGGCGCGGGCGGCCAGCCCCTGGTCGTGGGTCACGAGCACGAGGGTGGTCCCGCGCTCGGCCGAGAGGGAGAAGAGCAGGTCCATGATGACCCGGCCGGTGTCCGCGTCGAGGTTGCCGGTGGGCTCGTCGGCCAGGAGAAGGAAGGGTTCCGGGGCGAAGGCCCGGGCCAGGGCCACGCGCTGCTGCTCGCCGCCGGAGAGCTGGGCCGGGTAGTGGCCGCTCCGGTGCTCCAGGCCCACGGCGGTCAGCCAGCGCGCGGCGGTTTCGGCGGCGTCGGCCCTGCCCGCGAACTCCAGGGGCAGGGCCACGTTCTCCAAGGCGGTCATGGTGGGCACGAGGTGGAAGGCCTGGAACACGATGCCCACGCCGGAGCGGCGGAAGCGGGCCAGGGCGTCCTCGCCCATGAGCGCCAGGTTGCGGCCGGAGACGTGCGCGCTGCCCGAGCTGGGCCGTTCCAACCCGGCCAGGACCATGAGCAAAGTGGTCTTGCCCGAGCCCGAGGGGCCCACCACGGCCAACGTCTCCCCGGCGCGGACCTCCAGGTCCACCCCGCGCAGGATGTTGACCGGTCCGCTGCCCCCGGTTAACGTCAGGTGCACGGATTGAAGGGATATCAACGGCTCTGGAGTGCCCATGCGCATATTCCGCCTGTGCTGGTGGTTGCCGGTGCTGGCCCTCTTGTACTGCATTTCGTCCCCGGCTCAAAGCCGCGCCCAGACCGTCCGACCGGAACCCGCGCGGCCGCTCGTCCTGCTGGCCCTGGGCGACAGCCTCACGGCGGGCTACGGCCTGCCCCAGGGCTCGGGCTTCGCCGAGCGCCTGGAGGCTCGGCTGCGCGCGGCGGGCCGGGACGTGCGGGTGGTCAACGCCGGGGTTTCCGGCGACACGAGCGCGGGCGGGCTGGCGCGGCTGGATTGGCTTCTCTCCGATCCGTCCGGCACGCCGGACGCGGCCGTGGTGGAGCTGGGGGCCAACGACGCCCTGCGCGGCCTGGACCCGGCGCGCACCAAGGCCAATCTCGCGGCCATCCTGGACAAGCTGCGGGCCAAGGGCGTGCGCGTGCTCCTGGCCGGGATGCTGGCTCCGCCGAACATGGGCCCGGCCTATGAAAAGGACTTCAACGGGCTCTATCCGGCCCTGGCGCGGGAAAAGGGCGTGGAGCTGTATCCCTTTTTCCTGGACGGCGTGGCCGGGGACCGGAACCTGAACCAGAGCGACGGCATCCACCCCACGGAAGCGGGCGTGGAGCGCATCGTGGACCGCATCCTGCCCCGGGTGGAGCGCCTGCTGGACGGCGCGGCCCGGCGCGGCTGACGGAGGTTGCATGGAAGTGGTGCTGGCCGAGACGGCCGGATTCTGCATGGGCGTGGACCTGGCCCTGACGCGGCTGGATTCCCTGCTGGCCGAGGGCGGCGACGCGCCCGTGCGCACCCTGGGCCCGATCATCCACAATCCCCAGGTGCTCGAACACTACGCCCGGCGCGGGGTGAGCGTGGCGCGCGGCCCGGAGGACATTCCCCAGGGCGCGGCCGTGGTCATCCGGGCCCACGGCGTGCCCAAGGCCATGCAGGAGGCCCTGGAGGAACGCGGCGCGCGGGTGGTGGACGCCACCTGCCCCAAGGTCAAGAAGGCCCAGATGCTCATCGCCCGGGAGTGCGGCCGGGGCCGCAGGCTCCTGCTCTACGGCGAGGCCGACCACCCGGAGGTGCGCGGGCTCCTGAGCTACGCCGGGCCGGACGCCTTCGTCTTCGACTCCCGCGAGGAGTTCGAGTCCTTTCCCCTGGAACCGGACGCGCGCTACGTCCTGGCGGCCCAGACCACCCAGGACCGGGCCCTGTTCGAGGCGCTGGCCGCCGAACTCGGGGAGCGCCCGGACCTGGACGTGAAGGTGCTTCAGACCATCTGCGACGCCACCCGGCTGCGCCAGGAGGACGCCGTGCGCATCGCCCGCGAGGTGGACTACATGGTGGTGGTCGGCGGCAGGGAGTCCGGCAACACCCGGCGGCTGGCCCAGGTGGCCGCGGCCCAGGGCACGCCCTGCGTGCACGTGGAGACCGCCGACGAGCTGCCCCTGGACGATCTGCGGCGCTGCGCCCGGGTGGGGGTCACGGCCGGGGCCTCGACCCCGCGCGAGCTGGTGGCCGGGGTCTGCCGCCTGCTGAAGGAATTGTGACGTTTCGGGAGATTCGTTTCTTCCTCTTCCCCGCGTCCCGGGGATGTGTATACTGGGGGCAAGAAATCAGGAGGTTTTCCATCCATGTCTGAACGCACCGTCACCTTCAAAGGCATGCCCCTGGCCCTGGCCGGGAACGAGATCAAGGCCGGGGACAAGGCCCCCGACTTCGGCGCCGTGGCCAACGACATGAGCCCGGCGGGTCTCAAGGACTTCGCGGGCAAGGTCCTGATCCTCTGCTCCGTGCCCTCCCTGGACACCCCCACCTGCGACCTGGAGACGCGCCGCTTCAACCAGGAGGCGGCGTCCCTGGGCGCGGACATCCAGATCCTGACCGTGAGCATGGACCTGCCCTTCGCCCAGGCCCGCTGGTGCGGGGCCGCCGGGGTCACGGCCGTGAAGACGCTTTCGGACCACCGTCTGGCCTCCTTCGGCCAGAATTACGGTGTGCTCATCCGCGACTGGCGGCTCCTGGCCCGGGCCGTGTTCGTGGTCGGCCGGGACGGCGTGGTGGCCCACGCCCAGATCGTGCCCGAGATCGCCAACGAGCCGGACTACGCGGCCGCGCTCACGGCGGCCAAGGCCCTGGTCTGATTCTCATCGCCCTTGTGAACGGATGGGCCGGAGGCGCTGGACGCCTCCGGCCCTTTTTCGTCCCCGTGGCCGGGATTGCCTCCGGCCGGGAGCGGGAGTAGAAGGTCCCCTCGCGCGCGGGACCCGGCCCGCGACGTTCCAAGGAGGACCATGCGTTTTTCCCTCAAGCCGGCGGCCCTGCGCCGGAGCGTTCGGATCGTGTTCGCCCTCGTCTGCCTGGCGGGCGGCCTGCAACTCTTCCTCTATCTGCGCCACGTCTCGGGCCTCGCCGGTCCGGCGGCCTCCCGGCCTCCGGTGGCGGAGGGCTTCCTGCCCATCGCCGCCCTGCTGGGGCTGAAGCGCCTGCTCCTGGGCGAGGGCTACGACTTCGTGCACCCGGCCGGGCTGACCATCCTGCTGGCGGTCCTGGCCGCGTCCTGGCTCCTGCGCCGGAGCTTCTGCGGCCACGTCTGCCCGGTGGGCTTCCTGAGCGAGGCCCTGGGGCGGCTCGGGCAGCGGCTGGGCCTGGGACGTCGGGGACCCCGCGTCCTGGACGCCGTGCTGCGCGGGGTGAAGTTCCTGTTCCTGGGTTTCTTCCTGCTCCAGGTGGCCTCCATGGACCGGGCCTCGCTGGCGGCCTTCGTCACCAGCCCATACAACATCACGGCCGACGCCCGGATGCTCCTCTTCTACCGCAACCCCTCCGGGGCCGCGCTGGCGGTCCTGGCCGTGCTGGCCGCGCTCGGGCTGGTCTTCCGCAACGCCTGGTGCCGCTGGTTCTGCCCCTACGGCGCGCTGCTCGGCCTGGCGGCGCTGGCCGGGCCCACGGCGGTGCGGCGCGACCCCTCGGCCTGCGTGGGCTGCGGAACCTGCGAACGCAACTGCCCGGCGGCCATTCCCATCTGCTCCAAGACGACCATGCGCGGGCCGGAATGCCTGGGCTGCGGCCAGTGCGTGGCCAACTGCCCGGCTCCCGGGGCGCTCGGCGTGCGCTTCCTGGGCCGTTGCGTGTCCTGGAAGACGCTCTGCCTCGGCGCGGCCGCCGTGATGTTCGGGGCCTGGCTTCTGGCCCTGGCCCTGGGGCATTGGCATTCGGCCCTGCCCGGGCAGATGCTCGACGCGCTCTACGCCCGGACGTTCCTGGCGTCCTGACCGGATGAAACGAAAGGCGGGAGGGGTTCGCCTCTCCCGCCTTTCCCCGTCCCCTCGCGCGTGACGCGCCACCCGACGATATTTTCCAGCCCCCTCTTCGCCTTTCCATAACCCCCCGAAGGGGACCTTTCCATAATCCCCCGAAGGGGGGCGAAAGGGGCGTTGCTTGAATTCTCGCCCGAAGCGACGTATGAAATTCAACAACGGCGCGGACTTTTTGGGGGCCGCCCGCAATCGGCCCGGACAGCCGCGTACGGCAGGGAGCGGGATCATGCTGTTCAAACGTTGGTTCGCCATCCCCCTGATGCTGGCAATCGCCGTGGGCGGATTCCTCGCCTGGCGGCACTTCAGGACACCCGCCCAGGATCCTGGATTCGCCTCGGGCAACGGCCGCATCGAGGCCACCGAGGTGCAGATATCCACCAAGCTGGCCGGACGCCTGGTGGCCGTGCTGGCCCGGGAGGGCGACGACGTGCCCGAGGGCCAGGTGCTGGCCCGGATGGACACCAAGATCCTGGAGGCCGACCTGCGCGAGGCCAAGGCGGCCGTCGTCCAGGCGGCGCACAAGAAGGCCAGCGCCGAGGCGGCCCTGGCCCAGCGCCGGAACGAGATCGCCGCGGCCGAGGCCCTGGTGGCCCAGCGCACGAGCCAGCTCAATCTGGCGAACACCGAGATGCGCCGGAGCCGGGAGCTGCATTCGGGCGGTTTCCTGGCCCGCGAGAAGCTGGACGTGGACGTGACGGCCACGAAGACCAACACGGCCCAGCTTCAGGCCGCGCGGGCCCAGCTCCTGGCCGCCCAGTCGGCCCTGGAGGCGGCGCGGGCCGGCGTCCTGGAGGCCCAGGCGGCGATGGAGGCGGCCCAGGCCAGGGCCGAGACCATCCAGGCGGACATCGCGGACTCCACCCTGACCGCGCCCGTTGCCGGGCGGGTGCTCTACCGGCTGGCCGAACCCGGCGAGGTCCTGGGCGTGGGCGGCCACGTCCTGACCCTGCTCGACCTGAGCGACGTCTACATGACCCTTTTCCTGCCCACCGAGCAGGCGGGCCGGGCGGCCCTGGGCGCCGAGGCGCGCATCGTGCTGGATGTGCTTCCCGACCTGTCCATTCCGGCGCGGGTGACCTTCGTTTCGCCCCAGGCCCAGTTCACGCCCAAGGCCGTGGAGACCCGCACCGAGCGCGAAAAGCTCATGTTCCGCATCAAGGTGAACATTCCCGAGGAACTGCTCAAGGCCCACTCCCGGCAGGTGAAGACGGGGCTGCCCGGGGTGGCCTACGTGCGCCTCGATCCGGAAGCCTCCTGGCCCTCGTCCGTTCCGCCGCTGTTCGAGGGAAAGAAGACCAGCCCATGAATTCCGGGAGCGTCGCCCGCCTGACCAGCGTGGGCCTGCGCTATGGCAAGACGACGGCTTTGGAGGCCGTCGGCCTGGACATTCCCTCCGGCCGCATGGTCGGCCTGATCGGGCCGGACGGAGTGGGCAAGTCCAGCCTCCTGGCGCTCATTTCCGGCGCGCGGCGCATCCAGGAGGGGAGGGTGGAGGTCCTGGGCGGCGACATGGCCGACGCCCGCCACCGCGCGGCGGTCTGCCCGCGCATCGCCTACATGCCCCAGGGGCTCGGCCGGAATCTGTACATGACCCTCTCGGTGTTCGAGAACGTGGACTTTTTCGGCAAGCTCTTCGGCCAGGACCGGGAGGAGCGGAAGCGGCGCATCGCCGGGCTGCTGCGCGCCACCGGGCTGGCCCCGTTCCGGGACCGGCCCGCGGGCAAGCTCTCCGGGGGCATGAAGCAGAAGCTCGGCCTGTGCTGCGCCCTGATCCACGACCCGGCCCTGCTCATCCTGGACGAGCCGACGACCGGCGTGGACCCGCTTTCGCGGCGCCAGTTCTGGCGGCTCGTCGGGCGCATCCGCGCCGAGAATCCGGGCATGAGCGTCCTGGTGGCCACGGCCTACATGGAGGAGGCCCAGGGTTTCGACTGGCTCGTGGCCATGGACGGCGGCCGGGTGCTGGCCACGGGGACGCCCGGGGAGCTGCTGGAGCGCACCGGAACATCCGACCTGGACGCGGCGTTCATCGCGCTCCTGCCCGAGGACAGGCGCAGGGGCCACAAGACCCTGGTGGTTCCGCCGCGCGAGGCGCGCGGGGATGAGCCCCCGGCCATCACCGCCCAGGGCCTGACCATGCGCTTCGGCTCGTTCACGGCCGTGGACCATGTGGACTTCGAGATCCGGCGCGGCGAGATTTTCGGTTTCCTGGGCTCCAACGGCTGCGGCAAGACCACGACCATGAAGATGCTCACCGGGCTGTTGCAGCCGAGCGAGGGCCGGGCCCTGCTCTTCGGCAGCCCGCTGGACGCCCGCGACCTGAAGACCCGCGGCCGCGTGGGCTTCATGACCCAGGCCTTCTCGCTCTACAGCGAACTCACCGTACGCCACAATCTGACGCTGCACGCCCAGCTTTTCCACCTGCCCCCGGCCGAGATTCCCGGCCGCGTGGAGGAGATGCTCGATCGGTTCAGGCTCAAGGAACACGCCGAGGAACTGCCGGACCGCCTGCCCCTGGGCATCCGCCAGCGTCTCTCCCTGGCGGTGGCCGTGATCCACAGGCCCGAGATGCTCATCCTGGACGAGCCCACCTCGGGCGTGGACCCCGTGGCCCGCGACGGCTTCTGGGAACTGCTGATCGACCTCTCCCGGAACCAGGGAGTGACCATCTTCGTCTCCACCCACTTCATGAACGAGGGCGAACGCTGCGACCGCATCTCCCTGATGCACGCTGGCCGGGTCCTGGCCGGCGGCGCGCCGGAGGAGCTCATCCGGGCGCGCGGCAGGACGACCCTGGAGGACGCCTTCATCGACTATCTGGGCGAGGTCGCGGGAGACGAGGAGGGGCCGTCCGGAACCGTTCCGACGCAGACCCGGCCTCCGGAGGAGGCGCGTTCCGGTCCCCGAGGCTTCAGCCCGCGCCGCCTCGCCGCCTACGCCGACCGGGAGCTGCGGGAGATCCTGCGTGATCCCGTGCGGCTGGCGGTGTCCCTGCTGGGTTCGGTGATCCTTCTGTGCATCATGGGCTACGGGCTGACCTTCGATGTGGAGAACCTCGCTTTCGCGGTCCTGGACCGGGACCAGTCCCCCGAGAGCCGGGACTACATCCAGAACCTCTCGGGATCGCGCTATTTCGTCGAGCAGGCGTCCCTGGCAGGCACGGACGAACTGGACCGGCGCATGGCCGGGGGAAGGCTGAGCGTGGCCCTGGAGATCCCGCCGGACTACGGCAGGGACCTCCGGCGCGGGCGGGACGTGGAGAT
Organism: Desulfovibrio aminophilus; assembly: GCF_023660105.1. NCBI lineage: Bacteria > Pseudomonadati > Thermodesulfobacteriota > Desulfovibrionia > Desulfovibrionales > Desulfovibrionaceae > Desulfovibrio > Desulfovibrio aminophilus. Next base: position 37,560 of record NZ_JAMHGA010000004.1, read on the forward strand.
CGGCGTCTGGGTGGACGGGGCCATGCCCTTCCGGGCCGAAACCGTGCGGGGCTATGTGGAGGGCATGCACGCCCTGTATCTGAGCCAGTTGGAGCTGCGCGGCCGGGGCGAGATCTCCGGGCTCCCGGCCGCCGACATCCAGGTGCGCTACCGCTACAACCAGGACTTCAAGAGCCTGTACGCCATGGTCCCGGCGGTCATTCCGCTGCTGCTCGTGTTCATCCCCTCGATCATGATGGCTCTCGGCGTGGTGCGCGAAAAGGAACTGGGCTCCATCACCAACCTCTACGTCACCCCGGTGACCAGGACGGAGTTCCTGATCGGCAAGCAGATCCCCTACGTGGCCGTGAGCATGGTCAGCTACCTGGGGCTGGTGGGGCTGTCGGTGTTCGTCTTCCGGGTGCCGCTCAAGGGCAGCTTCCCGACCCTGACCCTGGGCGCGCTGCTCTTCGTCACGGTGACCACGGGCATCGGCCTGCTCCTCTCGGCCTTCGCCCGGACCCAGGTGGCGACCCTGGCGCTCACCGCCATCCTGACCCTCATGGCCACGATCACCTTCTCGGGCCTGACCACCCCGGTGTCCTCGCTCCAGGGGCCGGGCGCGTTCATCGGCGCGGTGTATCCGGTGACCTATTTCCTGCACATCAGCCGGGGGGTCTTCACCAAGGCCCTGGCCCTCGGGGACCTCTACCGCCATTTCCTGGTCCTGGTCGCCTGGATTCCGGCGCTGACCGTGCTGAGCGTGCTCTTCCTGCCCAAACAGGAGAAATGACCGTGCGCCGCCCGCTCAACGTCTATCGCCTGGGAATCAAGGAGCTGCGCAGCCTGTGGCGCGACAAGGTGCTGCTCTGCATCATCCTCTGGGCCTTCACCGGGGGCATCTACGTGGTGGCCAAGGCCACTTCCCAGGAGCTGCACAACGCGCCCATCGCGGTGGTGGACGAGGACCAGTCCGTGCTCTCGGGGCGCATCGTCCAGGCGTTCTACGGCCCGCACTTCCAGACTCCGCGCCTGATTTCCCTGGCGGAGATGGACCCCGGGATGGATTCCGGCCGCTACACCTTCGTCCTGGACATTCCGCCGGATTTCCAGCGTGACGTGCTGAACGGGCGGCGGCCCGCGATCCAGGTGAACATCGACGCCACGGTCATGACCCAATCCTTCATCGGCGCGGGCTACATCCAGAACATCGTCAACGGCGAGGTGAACGAATTCGTGCGCGGATTCCGGGACGCATCCGCTCCAGTCATCCGGCTCGTCACCCGCATCAAGTTCAACCCGAACCTGACCAGCTCCTGGTTCGGCAGCGTCATGGAGATCATCAACAACATCACCATGCTTTCGATCCTGCTGACCGGGGCGGCCCTGGTGCGCGAACGCGAGCACGGCACGCTGGAGCATCTCATGGTCATGCCGCTCTCGGCCACGGAGATCCTCCTGGGCAAGGTCTGGTCCATGAGCCTCGTGGTGGTGGCCACCGTGGGCTTCTCGCTGTATTTCGTGGTGCGGGGCCTGCTGGACGTCCCCCTTGCCGGATCGGTTCCCCTGTTCCTGTGCGGGGCCCTGCTCCAGTTCTTCGCCTCCGCCGCCATCGGCATCTTCCTGGGCACGATCTCGCGAAACATGCCGCAGCTGGGCCTGCTGATGATCATGGTCATCCTGCCGCTCGAAATCCTCTCCGGCGGAGTCAGCCCCCGCGAGAGCATGCCGGAGCTGGTGCAGGGCATCATGATGGTGGCCCCTACCACGCATTTCGTCAGCCTGGCCCAGGCGATCCTTTACCGGGGGGCGGACCTGGGCATGGTCTGGCCGCGCTTTCTGGCCATCCTGGCCATCGGCCTGGGCTTCTTCCTTCTCGCCCTGGGCCTTTTCCGCCGGAGCCTGGCGCGGTCCCAGTGACGCGCGGGGCGCGCCGGACAGCCCCAGAACAACGGAAAAGGCCGGAGAAGAATCCTCCCCGGCCTTCTTGCTTTTCCGATGTCCTTCTTCGTCCTCCGGCACCCCTCTCTTCGCCTTTCTATAACCCCCTGAAGGGGGCTAGAAGCGCTCGAATTCGCCGTCGTCGGCCAGATCCAGGTCCACGCCCTTGCCCGCGACGGGCTTGGGCTTGGCCTCGGCCTTGGCGGCCTTGGCCGGTGCGGCGGGCAGGGGCTTCCTGGGTGCGGGCGCGGCGCTGATGCGCTTGCGGGGGCCGCCGCCGGTCCCGTCCACCTGGAAGAAGCTCATGGTGTGCTGGAGCTGCACGGCCTGGCTGGAGAGCTCCTCGGAGGTGGAGGCCATTTCCTCGGAAGCCGAGGCGTTCTGCTGGATGACCTGGTCGAGCTGCTGGATGGCCTTGTTGATCTGCTCGGCCCCGGCGTTCTGCTCGTTGCTGGCGGCGGCGATCTCCTGGACCAGTTCGGCGGTCTTCTGGATGTCGGGCACGAGCTTCAAGAGCATGCGCCCGGCCTTGTCGGCCACGTCCACGCTGGAGGAGGAGAGCTCGCTGATTTCCCCGGCGGCCGCGCCGGAACGCTCGGCCAGCTTGCGGACCTCGGCGGCGACCACGGCGAAGCCCTTGCCGTGCTCGCCCGCGCGGGCGGCCTCGATGGCCGCGTTCAGGGCCAGGAGGTTGGTCTGCCGGGCGATCTCCTCGATGATGCCGATCTTCTCGGCGATGTTCTTCATGGCCGCGACGGCCTGGTTCACGGCCGATCCGCCCTCCTCGGCGTCCTTGGCGGCCTGCTGGGCGATGGATTCGGTCTGGCGGGCGTTGTCCGCGTTCTGGCGGATGTTGGAGGTCATCTCCTCCATGCTGGAGGAGACTTCCTCGATGGCGGCGGCCTGCTCGGTGGCTCCCTGGGACAGGGACTGGGAACTGGCGGACAGCTCCTCGGAGCCGGAGGCCACGTTGTCGGTGGCCCCGCGCACGTCGGCCACCACGTCGCGCAGGCGGTCGGCCATTTCATTGAGGGAACGGGCCAGGATGCCGATCTCGTCCTTCTGGTCGATGTCCAGGGA